>NZ_NCSR01000018.1:0-85761 GCF_002105485.1 Leifsonia sp. NCR5 | reverse complement strand
GTGCTGAGCGGGGCGGTCGTGGGGGTTGGTGGTGGTGCGGGTGTGGGTGGTTCGGGCGGTTCGCAGGGCTCCGGGCGTCCTGGCCGTCTCGACGCTGCAGCGCTCGCGGATGCTGCCCGGCAGGCGGCGCGCGGCCAGGGGCTCGACGTGCTCGTCGCGCAGCATCCGGAGCGCACAGAGGGGATGCTCGTGCTCGCCGTGTCGTCGCGCGCGGAGCGGCCGGTGACGGACGCCGCTCTCACCGCCGTCGCTCAGGCGATCGGCCGGGCGGTCGGTGGGGCGGCGGGCGATGGATCGGCAGGCGATGGGGCGGCCGTGACCGTGGCCCTCGGGTCGCAGGCTCCGGGCATCCCGGGCCTGCTGGCGTCGATCGCGGAGGCCGGGCAGCTGATCGCCCGCGCCGACGGCAGGCGCTCCCGCGGCGTGACGATCCTGCGCGCGGAGCACCGGCCGCTCCTCCGACTCGTCACCACGCTCGGCGCGGATCCGCGCATGCAGGAGCACAGCGAGCTGATGCTGCGGCCCCTCATCGACTTCGACCTCGCCAACGGCGGCGACCTGCTCGACGTGCTCCGCGCGTACGCCGCCCACCCGGGCAACCGCACCAGGGCGGCCGCGGCCAGCCACCTGTCGCGTTCGGTCTTCTACCAGCGCATCGCCCTCATCGAGGACCTGCTCGGGATGGACCTCGACGACGGCGAGACCCTGTCCGCCCTGCATGCGGCCCTCCTGGCGCGCAGCGCGCGCGGCTGACGGCGCGGGTCAGCTGTCGAAGCCGAGCCCGACCGCATCCAGCCCCTTCAGGAACAGGTTGCGTCGGCCGTCTGCGTGGTCGGCGCGGTCGAGCGACCACCTGGTCAGGTTGATGCCGATGGAGGCCGCGGGCTCCGGCGGGAACGGCAGCGGGCGGCTGCGCACCATCTCCAGTTCGGTGCGTTCCGTGGTGCGCCCGGCGAGCAGGTCCAGCATCACCCGTGCGCCGAAGTGCGTCGCCGCCACTCCGAGCCCGGTGTACCCGGTCGCGTACGCCACCTTCCCGCCGCGGGCCGTGCCGAAGAACGCGCAGAACCGGCTGCAGGTGTCGATCGCGCCCGCCCAGCGGTGGCTGAACCGGAGCCCGTCGAGCTGCGGGAACGTCGTGAAGAAATGGCTAGCCAGCCGCGCGAACGTCTCCGGCCTGTTCTCGTAGCGCTCGCGCACGCGACCGCCGTAGTGGTAGATCGCGTCGTAGCCGCCGAACAGGATGCGGTTGTCCTGCGACAGCCGGTAGTAGTGGAACTGGTTCGCCGAGTCGCCGATGCCCTGCCTGCCCGACCAGCCGATGGAGGCGAGTTGCGCATCCGTCAGCGGCTCGGTCATCAGCACGTAGTCGTACACGGGCACCGTCGCGAGCCTGTTCCGTTTCAGGAGGCTCGGGAACACGTTGGTGGCGAGCGCCGTACGCTCCGCCCTGACCACCCCGTGCGGGGTTTCGATCACCGTGCCGTCGCCGATGCTCAGCACCAGGCTGTGCTCGAACACCTCCACCCCGGCGTCGACGCAGGCCCGGGCGAGGGCCCTGGCGAGCTTCGCCGGATGCACGAGGGCCGAGTCGCGGGTGCGCAGCAGCCCGGCGAGGTAGGTGGGGGAGTGCACCTCGGCCCGCACGGCGTCGCCGTCGAGGAAACGGACGGTAGGAGTGCTGGAGGGGAAGGGTGCGTCCGCCGCTGCGTCGCCGTCCGCCGCCTCCGCCGCGCCGTCCGCCGCTGCCGCCTCGCGCAGCCACTCCACCTGGTGCTCCTCCGTGGCCACGTCGATGGCGCCGTTGCGTTCGAACCCTGCGTCGAGGCCCAGCTCCGCAACGGTGGCCTCGATCTCGTCGAGGTTGCGCATCCCGAGCCGTTGCAGCTGGTCGAACTCGGCGGGGAACCTGCTGCGGCCGTTCTCTTCCCCGTGGGTGAGGCTCGCCTCGCAGAAGCCGCCGTTTCGTCCGGACGCCGCCCAGCCGATCCTGCGCGCTTCGAGCAGAACGACGCGCGCGGCCGGGTTCTCGCGCTTGGCGAGCAGCGCCGTCCACAGCCCGGAGTACCCGCCGCCGACCACCACGAGGTCGCAGCTGATGTCGCCGGTGAGCGTCGGGTACGCGTCGCCGGGCGCGTCCTCCGTCCAGAACACGGCCTGCCTGGTGCCGCTCAGCGCGTGCCGCACCGTGGATGCGTCCGGCCGGTTCCTCTCGAATACGGTGCTGCCCACGCCACTCGCCCTTTCCGCCGCCGGGTGACGGTCCCGGGGCTGATCCCGGTTCCGGTCCCCACATTCTCGCGGCCCGAGCGCGTCCCCACCACAGAACTCCGTCGCCTTCTCCACAGGTTTCCGGCCATTCCGTCCGACGAGATGCCACCAACTGTCGCCGAATCCGCCGTTTTCGCGACAGTTACTGGCATCTCGGTGCGGTCAGGGGAACTCGATGGTGGGGTCGGTGTCCGCATCGACGGGGAAGTGGGCGAGGAAGGTGACCCCGTCGGGTCCGGCGTCGAACCGGGCGATGCGCACCGCCTCCTGCTCGTAGAAGACGTCGCCGGGGGAGAGCAGCCGCTCCTTCTCGCCTTCCACCTGGTAGACGGCGCTGCCCGCCTCGATGCTCCCGACGACCGGACCGTTGTGGATGTGCACCCCCGACGCGGCGCCGGGCGCGATGGTGATGCGGCGCGACACGATGCGCCCGACCGT
This sequence comes from Leifsonia sp. NCR5, assembly GCF_002105485.1. NCBI lineage: Bacteria > Bacillati > Actinomycetota > Actinomycetes > Micrococcales > Microbacteriaceae > Leifsonia > Leifsonia sp. NCR5. Next base: position 83,052 of record NZ_NCSR01000018.1, on the reverse strand, counting down.
GCGTGGCACGGGGAGGGTCACATCCTGGACGTCGACCCGCACGACGGGGTTCTCTGCTGGCTGCTCCATAAGCCGACCATAGCGATCGCCGTATGCCGGTCGGGGAATCGGCCGCGCGCCGCCCGCCTCGCCGGTCAGAGCGGAGCGAGCAGCGCCCCGCGGAGGTGCGGGCTGAGGCCGGGCGGCACATCCACGTCGACCGCGAGCGCCTGGATAGCGCGGCTGAAGTAGTTGCGGGCCGACGCGGCGAGCGTGATGTCGACGATCTCCCTGTCGCTGAAGCCGAGGTCGCGCAGGCGCTGGCTGTCGGCGTCGGTCATCGCGTACGAGTCGCGGCTGACCCGCTCCGCGTATTCCATCATCCCCACCTCGGCCTCGGTGAGATCGGCGTCGTGGTAGTCGCGGGCGATGCGGATCAGCTGGTCCTCCTCGATCAGCGGGAGGGTCTTGCGTCCGTGCGCCAGCCTGCAGTGCTCGGAGTGCGTGCCCTGCGCGGCAGCGAGCGTGACCAGTTCGAACCGGCGCGTGCCCAGCTGCGACACGATCGACCGGACCAGCTGCTCCCACGCCCGGTACGCCTCGGGATTCACCGCCATCGCGCGCGTGTGCGACGCGACGTAGCCGAGGTCTGCTTCCTCTTTGGCGTAGATCGCGGCGACCTCGCCCTCCGCGTCCTCCGGTGCCGTCGTCGAGATGATGGACATGGCTTCCTCCTCCGTCGCAGAACCCCGCACTCCATGCTCGCACCGGCGCGACCGCACCGCTAGCGTGGGAAGGTGACCGAGGATGCCAGCTACCGCGACCCCCGTCTCGCCGCCCTGTACGACCGGATGAATCCGTTCGCGGCCGACACCGAGTTCTACCTGGCGTTCGCCGACGAGCATCCCGGGTCGCGCATCCTGGACATCGGCTGCGGCACCGGCCTGCTGACCGTCGAGCTCGCACGCCGAGGCCACCGGATGCTCGGAGCGGACCCCGCGGAGGCCATGCTCGACATCGCCCGCACCCGCGACGGCGGCGACCTGGTCGAGTGGCTGCGCGCGGAGGCGAGCGAACTCCCGCCCGGCGACGCCGACCTGGCGATCATGACCGGACACGTCGCCCAGGTGTTCGTCACGGACGACGCCTGGACGGATGCGCTCGCCGCTGCCCACCGGGCGCTGCGGCCGGGCGGACTCCTCGTGTTCGAGAGCCGCGACCCGCAGGCGCAGGCCTGGCTGCGCTGGGGCGACGGCCGCGAGGTGCTCGACACCCCGGACGGCCGGGTGACGGCGTGGAACGAGGTCACCGGAGCCTCGGGCGGGGTGGTCGGTCTGGTGGGCCACTACGAGTGGGAGGACGGCGAGCATGTCACCGACGAGGGGGCGCTGCGCTTCCGCACCGAGGAGGAGCTGCGGGCGTCGCTGGTCGGCGCGGGCTTCGGGGTGCGCGCGGTCTACGGCGACTGGATGCGTGGCCCGGTCACGGACACGACCACCGAGCTGATCGTGGTCGCCGACGCGCGCCCGGTGTAGCAGGCCCGGCACGACGACGCCCGCCCGGTGTAGCGCGGGTGGAGTATTGCGGCTGCGCCTCGGCGGGCGAATGCCGACGGACTGGCGCGCCCAACGCTGGCGGCTGACGGGTAATGGCAACTGTGTGCTCGCCGATCGCGTCGCGCTGCCCGCTGTGAAACGCTCGCAAGAAACCTAATATGCTGGGTGTTACCTATTCAATGGTTTCAACAGTTCAAAGGAGTCTTGTTGTGAGAATCCACCCCCGCCGCCTTATCCTGGGATCCGCATCCCTGGTCTTCGCGGGCTCTCTGATCGTCGGCGCACCAGCCGCCTGGGGATCGGCCCCTGAACCGCCTCCCACGATCGACTTCCAGCAGAACCGGGTCACCGACGCATCGGGAGCCGAACTCAGCGTGAGGTCCACCTCCGGTGACGAAGGCGAGTCGACCACTCGGGCCAACACAGCTTCTGGCACTCCAGTGGTCATCGTCCGGCAGAGTGCCCCCGTCGAGGCATCGCCCGCAACGCTCCCTCCTGAGGCCTCTGCAGACGCTGTGCGGGTGGCGCAGCACGTCGATGGCTCGCTCCCCGCCGAGCTTGTGGGAACGGAATACGTCGAGGGCGCGAACACTCAGACGATGAGCGAAGAGGAGCGGACGGAGTCGCCCGACCCGTCGACTTTCGCACTCCGCTTCGTTCAGGCACTCACACCGCACTCTGTCTCGTTTGCGTGGGAGCGCGACGAAGGCGTCGCGACGACGCAGGTGCTCCGCGACGGCGCGGTCGTCGCTGACGGCGTGGCGGCAGCGTTCACCGAGACCGGGCTGGAGACGAACCGGCAGTACGAGTACCGAATCCTCTCCGAGACTCGGCTGGCGAGATCGTGGGTACCCGGATGATTCCCGTCTCTCTTCCTACAACGAGCGCCATGCCGCGTGCCGCGCGCACCTACCAGCCGTGGGTCTCCGGGTTCGTTTACCGGACCTTCATTCCTGACTCCAAGGTCAATATGGATCTGATGACGACTCTGGGCTGTGGGCAGGCCGGGAAGACAGGAATGACGTTCGGTGGGGACGGCCGCAGTTGGGTGACGCCGCCGTACAACACGCCATGGGACGCTACGTCCTTCCGCTCATCCGTCTTCATCAACATCAACTGGGACAACGCGGCCCCCTACGACGTCGTGTGGACCAAAGAAGTGAGACCGACAACGCTCTACCAGAACGGCGTCTTGAAGGAACAGCGGACCGCCTCGGCCGATAGCATCAAGCTCTCCAACATCTCCGCAACCTCCAACTATGCCCAGGCACACATCAACCATGCCGTTGGCAATCCCTTCTGCGCAGCGGGAGCCATCACGTATAACGCGTGGGCGCGCTTCTACCGGAGCGGCACCTTCGAGGTTAGCGGAAGCCGCTTTCCAGTGCCCGCCCACGAGGTCTATGGAGGATGGGACAACGGCAACGGCACCAAGGTCTGGCGTCCCCTCACCCGGTTGAGCAACGAGGGCTTCGCTTGCCTGACCGGTGTCTGCGGTTCCAAACAGCTCTACGGTTCCGCGACATACTGATACCAGTGGACAACGACCGGACCGACCCCCGCCCCCGCTACACCGTTCTCGGCCTGTTCGCCGGAGCGGGGGTTGGTCTGCTCACCGGAGCGCTCGCCTTCGCCCTCCTGCTCCCACCACCCACCAACACGTTCGCCCTCGCCAGCACGTACACACTCACGGGTCTCGGACCTCTCACGGCAGGGACCCTGATCGTCGGACTCGCCACGCTCGGCTTCATCAGGCGACGCTACGTTGGCTCGTTTGCCACAGGAATACTCGTTTTCGCCCTCTCGCTCGGGCTAGCCATTCTTGTTGCCGCAATCGCCACCGCATTCGGCATCAACTTCTTCCTCGCGGTACTCGGATTCGGAATCCCCATCATCTGGTGCATGACCGTCGCAGTGATGCTTCTGCCGTGGCTATCCCGCCACCGCACGATTTCCGTCGCCGCACTCGCCGCTGTCGCTGCCATGAGCATCTTCGGGCTCGTCAACCTCACCTGACCCACGGCCGACCGGAGCGATCGACTCGGTATTTGCACCCGGGCGCAGCGACCGACTCTGCCCCGCGATCAACGACGACGCCGTCAACCCGCCGCCGCGAACCTCACGCTCACCCCGCCGCTTCGCCCACGCGGTACTCGATGATGGTGCGCAGCGTCTCCACCCCGAGCGGCTTCTCCGGCGCGAAGTGCAGGGTCGCGCCGCTGAGCGTGCCCTCGGTGAGCGTCCCGGCGAGGGCCGCCGCCGCAGACGGGCTCATCAACAGCAGGCTGCACTCCTTCGCCGTGGCCGAGAGGCCGATCAGGGCGCGGCCGCGGTGCCGGAAGATCGGCACGCGGTAGCTGATGACCTGCTCCGTGTCCGGCAGCACCTCGACGATGCGGTCGCGCACCGTGCGCAGCGCCGACGAGAAGGGTTCGCCGATCCGGTCGAGGTATTCGTCGACCGTGTCTGCGTCGACTCCGCGTGCCATGCCTGCCTCCTGTCCGGCCGCCGCGCGGTCAGTGCGCGACGTGCCCTTCCGGTGCGATCACGTCCGCCGGCTTGCGGATGAAGAACGCGCCGACCACCGCGAACAGCGAGATGATCGCCGCCGCGAGGAACGCCATCCGGATGCCACCCGCCGTGGCGGGGACGATGCTCGTGCCCGCGCTGACCAGCGAGGCCGTGTGCGCCGACATGATCGCGACGAGCAGGGCTGTTCCCGCTGCTCCCGCCACCTGCTGCACCGTGCCCACGATCGCGCTGCCGTGCGAGTAAAGGTTCGGCGGCACCGCGCCGAGCCCTGCCGTGAACAGCGGCGTGAACATGAGGGCGAGTCCGATGCTCAGCGTGACGTGCCCGGCCAGGACGAGGTACTGCGAGGTGTGCTCGGTGATGAGCGTGAATCCCCAGAGCGCCAGGCTGACCAGGATCGCGCCGGGCACGACCAGCACGCGCGGCCCGAACCGGTCGTACACGCGGCCGACGAACGGCGCGAGCAGCCCCATGACGAGACCGCCCGGGAGGAGCAGCAGACCGGTCGCGAGCGTGTCGAGGCCGAGGACGTGCTGCAGGTAGAGCGGGAGCACGATGATGACGCCGAACATCGCCGCCGTGCTGATCGCCATCAGCGCGATCGACACCGTGAAGATCGGCGACCGGAACGTGCGCAGGTCGAGCAGTGCGCTGTCGCGGCGCTGCAGGATGAGCTGGCGCAGGATGAACGCGGTCAGGGCCACCACGCCGACCGCCAGCGACACCCACATCACCGCTGGCGAGCTGCCGGGGCCGGATGCGCCGGTCTGGCTGAGACCGTAGAGCAGCCCGCCGAACCCGAACGCCGACAGGATGACGGAGAGCACGTCGACCTTGACCTTCTGCGGGTCGGTGACGTTCTCGACGAACTTGATGCCGATGAGCAGCATGACCACGGCGATCGGCAGCACGATCAGGAAGATCCAGCGCCAGTCGAGGTAGTTGAGGATGAAGCCGGAGATGGTCGGGCCGATGGCGGGCGCGACGGAGATCACGATCGAGACGTTGCCCATCGTGCGGCCGCGCTTGTTCGGCGGCACGAGCGTCATCAGGGTGGTCATCAGCAGCGGGATCATGATGGCCGTGCCGGACGCCTGGATGACGCGCGCGACGACGAGCAGCCCGAAGCCGGGCGCCAGGGCGGCCGACAGCGTTCCCAGCGAGAACAGGCTCATCGCGGCGATGAAGATGCTGCGCGTGCTGAATCGCTGCAGCAGGAAGCCGGTGATCGGGATGACGACGGCCATCGTCAGCATGAACGCCGTGGACAGCCACTGGGCCGCGAGCGCGTCGATCCGCAGGTCGTCCATCAGCTTCGGGATGGCGACCGACATGATCGTCTCGTTGAGGATGACGACGAACGTGGCGGAGAGCAGCAGCCAGATCACCCGATTGTTGCGCTTGGTGTGATCGGGCGCCGCAGCGACGCCGGCACCGGCCGTTCCTCCCGTCGAGACGTCGGCGGCGGATCCGGCGACCGCGAGGTCGTCGAAGGCGGGGTCGGCGAGCGCCTCAGGCGCGGGCGGGGTGTTCTCAGTCACGGGTTCGAGCGTAGCGACGGCCACCGACATGCGGGGTGTCGGCCGTGTTAACGTTTCCGGCGTTCACTCTGCGCGTAATCGATGCGTTCGCATCGGCGGATCAGCGGCCGAGCGCCGCGACCTCTCTGACGGCGTCCCCGACGGCCGCGGCCACCCCGGCGAGCTGGTCGACGTCGACCTCCGGACCCCAGGAGAACCGCACGGCCGTGCGGGCGACGTCCTCCTCGTAGCCGAGCGCCAGCAGTACGTGCGACGCATCCTCGCTGCCCGCGGCGCACGCCGATCCGCTCGACGAGACGACACCGCGCCGTTCCAGTTCGAGCAGGATCGTCTCGCCGTTGCTGCCGGGGAACACGAACGACGCCGTGCCGGGCAGCCGCGCCGATGGATGCCCGGTGAGCCGCGCATCCGGGAGCTCGGCCAGCACGGCGGCCACGAACGCATCCCGTGCGCGGGCGGCGGCAGCGGCCTGCGGCTCGCGGTTCGCCGCCGCGAGCCGCACCGCCGTGGCCAGCCCGACCGCACCGGCGACGTTCTCGGTGCCGGAGCGCTTGCCGCGCTCCTGCCCTCCTCCGTGCAGCACGGGTTCGATCGGGATGCGTCCGCGAACGAACAGGGCGCCGATCCCTTTCGGGGCGCCGAGCTTGTGGCCGGAGACGCTGAGCGCATCCACGCCGAGCGTCGTCACGTCGAGCGGCAGCCAGCCCGCCGCCTGCACGGCGTCCGTGTGGAACGGGACGCGCAGCTCGCGCGTCAGCGCGGTCAGCCGGGCGATCGGCTGGACGGTGCCGACCTCGTTGTTGGCGAGCATCACGCTGGCGAGAGTGGTGTCCGGGCGGAGCAGCGCGGCGAACGCGTCGACGTCGATCAGCCCGTCGCGGCCGACCGGCGCGTAGTCGACGGTGAAGCCGTGCTGCCGCACCAGGTAGTCCACGGAGGCGAGGACCGCCTCGTGCTCGATGGCGGTCGTCACGATGTGCCGCCCGCGTGGGGTGGCCAGCGCGATGCCCTTGATCGCGAGGTTGTCCGCCTCCGTGCCTCCTGAGGTGAAGACGACCTCCGACGCACGGCAGCCCAGCCACGCAGCCACCGTCGCCCGCGCGTCGGCGAGGGCGCGCGCCGCTGACTCTCCGACGCCGTGGTGGCTCGACGGGTTGCCGAAGTCGCCGGTGAGATACGGCCACATCGCTTCGAGGACCTCGCGACGCACCGCCGAGGTGGCCGCCGCGTCGAGGTAGATCATGTCGCGTCCGGCTCCGCATCCAGCACGACGTCGAGCCCCAGATCGAGCGCGCGCACGCTGTGCGTCAGCGCGCCGACCGAGATGACGTCCACGCCGGTCTCCGCGACGCTGCGCACGGTGGAGAGGTTCACGTTGCCGCTCGCATCCACGATGGCCCGACCGGCGACCAGTGCGACCCCTTCGCGCAGCTGTTCGACGGTGAAGTTGTCGAGCATGATCGTGTCGACGCCCGCGGCGAGCACCGGCTCGATCTGGTCGATGCGGTCCACCTCGACCTCGAGGTGCGTGGTGTGCGAGAGCTGCGCGCGCACGGCCAGCAGCGCCTCCGTCACCGACAGCCCGGACTGCTCGGTGAGCACGGCCAGGTGGTTGTCCTTCGCCATCACCGCGTCGGACAGGGAGAACCGGTGGTTGTGGCCGCCGCCGCTGCGCACGGCGTGGCGCTCGAAGGCGCGCAGTCCCGGCGTGGTCTTCCTGGTGTCGACGATGCGGGCGCCGGTGTGCGCGACCTCGGCGACGTAGGACGCCGTGAGGGTCGCGATCCCGCTCATCCTCTGCACGAAGTTGAGGGCGACCCGCTCCGCCTGCAGCACGGATCGTGCCGGCCCGGACACCGTGGCGAGCGTGTCCCCGGCCTGGAAGGCGTCGCCGTCCGCGACCGCGAGCTCGACCGCGATGCGCGGGTCGGTGATCGTCATCGCGGCGGCGAACACGGCCCCGCCGGAGAACGTCCCCGCCTCGCGCGCGGCCAGCCGGGCCGTGGCATATGCCGTCTCGGGAATGAGCAGAGCCGAGGTGAGATCGCCCCACGGCGCGTCCTCGACGAGGGCGGCCCGCACGACGGTCTGGATGGTCTGGTCGGTCAGCATGGAACGGTCACCTCGGTGTCGATCAGGGCAGTGGCGAAAGCGGAGTGCGCGGGGCGCGCGGTGCGCACGGTGTGCCGCCCGTCCGCCGACGGCGCGGGGAAGTCGGAGCGGAAGTGCGCGCCGCGCGACTCCTCCCGGCCGAGCGCCGACGAGACGACGAGCCTGGCCAGGTCGAGCAGGTTGGCGTCCTCGCGCTCGGCGCGCGTGCGGTGCGTCCTGGATGCGCGCCACCCGGTGAGCACGCCGAGCGCCGCATCCAGTCGCTCCCTGTCGCGGTGCACGCCCGCGGCGTCCCAGAGCAGCGCCTGCAGCTGCGCGCGGTCCACCGGTACGGCATCGGGTCGTTCCGTCCGCTCTCCGGCAGTGGATGCGAGAGCCCCGTCCAGCCACGCCGGCGCCTCCGGCCACGCATCGCCGCGGTCGATCGCGGCGACGGCGCGGTGCGCGAACACCAGCCCTTCCAGCAGCGAGTTCGACGCCAGCCGGTTGGCGCCGTGCGCTCCCGTGCAGGCCACCTCGCCGACCGCGTACAGCCCGGGCAGTGTGCTGCGACCGCTCGTGTCCGTGGCGACCCCGCCCATCCAGTAGTGGGCAGCGGGCGTGACGGGCACGGGCTCGTGCGACCAGTCCAGCCCGGCCGCCCGGCAGGCGGCGTCGATGGTGGGGAAGCGCTTCGCCAGGAAGTCGGCGCCGAGCGCCGTCGCGTCGAGGACGACGGGACGCCCGCCCTGCGCGGCCATCTCGACAGCGATGCCCCGGGCGACCACGTCGCGCGGCGCGAGTTCCGCATCCGGATGCACGTCGAGCATGAACCGCTCGCCGCGCGCGTTCCGCAGCACCGCGCCCTCGCCGCGCACGGCCTCCGACACCAGGAACGAGCCGGGGATCGCGAGCGCTGTCGGGTGGAACTGGTAGAACTCCAGGTCGGCGACGGCGGCACCCGCGCGCCACGCTGCGGCGACGCCGTCTCCGGTGGTGACCGCCGGGTTGGTGGTGTGCGCGTAGAGCTGTCCTGCCCCTCCGCTGGCCAGCACGACGGCGTCGGCGTCGAGCACCTCGGTGGTGCCGTCGGCGAGCAGCAGTTCGACGCCGGTCACGGCGCCGTCCTGCACGATCAGGTCGCAGAGGAACGCCTGCTCCACGATCCGCGTTCCGGATGCCCGAACGGCGCGCACGAGCGCCCGCTCGATCTCCGCGCCGGTCGCGTCTCCGCCCGCGTGCAGCACGCGCGCGTTCGAGTGGGCGGCTTCCAGACCGCGGGCGAGGTCGCGGCCCGAGCGGTCGAAGGCGACGCCGAACGCGATCAGGTCGCGGATGCGGTCCGGGCCCTCCGCGCAGAGCGCGACCACCGCATCCCGCACGTTCAGTCCGGCCCCGGCGCGCAGCGTGTCCGCGACGTGCGACTCGACGCTGTCGTCGGCGAAGTACGCTGCGGCGATCCCGCCCTGCGCGTACGCGGTGTTGCTCTCGGCGAGCTCGGCTTTCGTGACGAGCGTGACACTGTTAGTCCTGCTCGCCTCGACGGCGGCGACCAGTCCGGCGATGCCGCTGCCGACCACCACGACCCTGGCCATGTCAGGCCGCCATCGTGGTGTCCGGCCGCGCGGCGAGCATGCGCTCGAGCGCGACCCTGGCCGGCTCCGCGACATCCGGCGACACCTGGATGCGGTTCAGCACCTCGCCGCGCACCAGGCCTTCCAGCACCCAGGCCAGGTAGCCGGGGTGGATGCGGTACATGGTCGAGCAGGGGCAGACGATCGAGTCGAGGCAGAAGATGGTGTGTTGCGGGAACTGCGCGGCCAGGCGCTGCACCAGGTTGATCTCGGTGCCGATGGCGAACGTCGACCCCGCCGGGGCCGCCGCGATGGCCTTGACGATGTAGTCGGTCGAGCCGTACTCGTCCGCGGCGTCGACGACCTCCATCGGGCACTCCGGGTGCACGATCACGCGCACGCCGGGGAACTCGGCCCTCGCGTGCTCGATCTGGCCGACGGTGAAGCGCTTGTGCACGGAGCAGAAGCCGTGCCAGAGGATGACACGCGCATCCTGCAGCGTGTCTACGTCGGTGCCGCCGAGCGGCTTGCGCGGGTTCCAGAGCGGCATCTGCTCGACGGGGACGCCCATCGCCTTGGCGGTGTTGCGGCCGAGGTGCTGGTCGGGGAAGAACAGCACGCGCTGCCCGCGCTCGAACGCCCAGGTCAGCACGGTCTCCGCGTTGGAGGAGGTGCAGACGATGCCGCCGTGCTCGCCGCAGAAGCCCTTGAGGGCGGCGGACGAGTTCATGTACGTGACCGGGATGACCGGCACGCGGCCGTCCGCATCCGGTTCGGTGCCGTACAGCTCTTCGAGCTGCTCCCAGCACTCGGTCACGGAGTCGATGTCCGCCATGTCGGCCATCGAGCATCCGGCAGCGAGGTTGGGCAGGATGACCGCCTGCTCCGGCCGCGAGATGATGTCGGCGGTCTCCGCCATGAAGTGCACGCCGCAGAAGACGATCGCCTCCGCCTCCGGCTTGGCCTTCGCGGCGTTGGCCAGCTGGAAGGAGTCGCCAACGAAGTCGGCGTACTGCACGACCTCATCGCGCTGGTAGAAGTGGCCGAGCGTCACGACCCTGTCGCCGAGTGTCGCCTTCGCGGCGAGGATGCGGTCGTGCAGTTCCTCCTTGGACGCAGTGCGGTACTCCTCCGGCAGCTCGCCCTGGCGCGGCGCATCCACCGGGATGGGGTCGGCCATCGACGCGCCTGGACCGTACGACGGCGCGAGGGAGTCGAACGTCCAGGGGGCGTCGACGAGGTCGGGGGTGCAGGTCTCGCCGTTCAGCTCGCCGGTGGCGATGAGCTGGATGGTGGTGTCGACCGAGGCGATGGTGCTCATTCTTCTCTACTCTCGAACGGTACTGCTGCTGGTTGTGCGGCGAAGGGATGCTGCTGGCGGGGGAGTGGTCCGGCGTCGGCGAGGTCGATGGAGTCGTTGTACCGGTAGAGGCGCGGCGGCCGGTGCCGGGTGCCGGTGAGGTACTGGTCTGTCGCGACCACGGCGCCGGAGCCCTCGATGGTGCGGCGGAAGTTGGCGGGGTCGAGCGGGCGCCCGAGCACCGCCTCGTGCACCTCGCGCAGCTGGGCGAGCGTGAAGGTCTCGCCGAGGAAGGCGTGCGCGATGCGGGAGTACTCCATCTTGGTGCGCAGGCGCCAGAGGGCGTACTCGACGATGAGCTTGTGGTCGAAGGCGAGGCTCGGCAGGTCGTCGGCGGGGAACCAGCGCACGTTCTCCCCGACGCTCGCTCGTGCGGCCTCCTCGCTGCGCACCAGCGCCCAGTAGACGATCGACACGACGCGCTCCGCCCCCGTCGACCGGGATGCGTCGCCGAACGCGTACAGCTGCTCCAGGTAGCGCGGGGTCAGCCCCGTCGTGTCGTTGAGGGTGCGCGCGGCGGCGAACGCGAGGTCCTCGTCCCCGTGCAGGGGACCGCCCGGCAGTGCCCAGCATCCCTCGAACGGCTGGCGGACGCGGCGCACGAGCGGAAGCCACACGCTCGCGATGTCGCCCGTCTCCTCGTCGTTGCGGAGCGAGAAGATCACGGTGGAGACGGCGAGCATGGCGCTCACGCGCTGGTGGCTGTCGGCCATCCCGTCCTCCCTCCGCCGCGACGCACGTAAAGGTCACTGTGACACTAAGTGGTTGCGATCATCTTAGTGTCATGGTGACCAGAACCACAATCGGGTGTGGTCGGTTATGCTGAGCGGCAGCAGCACCACACAACAGAACACTGGGCCATCGAGGTCGATGCGGGAGAGCCGGAAGCGCTATGGCGCGGAATCGGCACCGAAGGAGCAATCCTCCCCGACAATCTCTCAGGTACGCGTACCGCATCGGACTGGCCACTCTGAAAAGCAGGGCGACGCCACAACCGCGCCCTCGCCCACGGTGAAAGCCGCGCGTCAGCGCGGTGAAACTCTCAGGCCGGATGACAGAGGGGGAGTTCTCACACGGATCGCGCTGCGCTCCGTGCCCAACTCCCGGCGACGGCCGGCGAATCGGAGAACTCATGACCTCGCACGACACAGACCGCCTCTCCCCGCTGCACGACGCCCACCAGGCGGCAGGAGCATCCTTCACGGACTTCGCCGGCTGGCAGATGCCCGTCCGGTACTCCAGCGACCTCGCCGAGCACCACGCCGTCCGGCAGGCTGCCGGTCTCTTCGACCTGTCCCACATGGCCGAGATCGTGGTCATCGGGCCGGAGGCGGGGGCCGCGCTCGACTACGCGCTGGCCGGCAAGCTGTCCGCCGTCGCCATCGACCAGGCCAAGTACAGCCTGCTGCTGTCCCGTTCGGGCGGGATCGTCGACGACCTCGTCGTCTACCGCACCGGCGAAGACCGCTACATGGTGGTCGCCAACGCCTCCAACCGGCACCAGGTCGCCGAGGAGCTGCGCAGCCGCACAGCGCCGTTCGACGCCGAGGTGTTCGACGAGAGCGACGACATCGCCCTCATCGCCGTGCAGGGACCGGCGGCGCTGTCCATCCTCACCGCCACTCCCGGCTTCGCCGTCGAGGGCGGGGCGCACGACGGAGACGACTTCGCCGCCCGCGTCGGCGCGCTCAAGTACTACTGGTCGCTCCCCGCGCTGTACGAGACGCATCCCGTGCTCGTGGCACGCACCGGATACACCGGGGAGGACGGCTTCGAGCTGTACCTCGCGCCGGACAACGCCCCGCAGCTGTGGGATGCGCTGCTCGAGGCGGGAGCGGAGCAGGGCCTCGTGCCCGCCGGGCTCGCCAGCCGCGACACGCTGCGCCTCGAAGCCGGCATGCCGCTCTACGGTCACGAGCTGGGCCTCGACGTCTACCCCGCACAGGCCGGGCTCGGCCGCGTGGTCAACCTGGCGAAGGACACCGACTTCGTCGGACGCGCCGCCAGCGAGGACGGACCGGATGCCGAGGCTCCGGTGCTCGTCGGACTGATGGGGGAGGGGAAGAGGGCCGCCCGCGCCGGATATCCCGTCTACGCCACCAGCGCGGTGGACGGCGGAGACGAGGCCGTCGGCGTCGTCACCTCCGGCGCCCTCTCGCCGACCATCGGCGTACCCATCGCGATGGCGTACGTCGCTCCGCGCTTCGCACGGCCGGGAACAGAACTGCACGTCGACATCCGCGGCAACCGCCTCGGGTACACCGTCACCGCCCTCCCCTTCTACAGCAGAAAGAAGCACTAGTCATGGCCGCAGAACAGGACCTCAAATACACCGCCGAGCACGAGTGGCTCCTCGTCGACGGCGACACCGCGACGGTCGGCATCACCGCGTACGCGGCGGAGAAGCTGGGCGACGTGGTCTTCGTCGAGCTCCCTGCCGTCGGCAGCGAGGTGGCGGAGGGAAAGGTCGTCGGCGAGATCGAGTCGACCAAGTCGGTCGGCGAGCTGTTCGCGCCGGTCGACGGCACCGTCACCGAGATCAACGACGCGGTGGTGGATGCGCCGGAGCTCGTCAACAGCGACCCGTTCGGCGACGGCTGGCTCGTCAAGGTCGCCTTCACCACTCTCCCCACCCTCCTGAGCTACGACGAATACGCCGCCCTCACGGGCGAGTGAGGCACTCCCACTTCGATGACTGAACTCTTCCAGACGCGTCACATCGGCACCGGCGACGACGCGCAGCGCACCATGCTGTCCTCCATCGGCTACGAGACGGTCGCCGACCTGGTCACCGCCGCCGTGCCGGACACGATCAGGGTCGACCCCGGATACGAGTCCGTGCTTCCCGCGGCGGCCAGTGAGCGCGCCGCCCTCCGCGAACTGCGTGGCCTGGCCGCGCAGAACACGGTCAACACGTCGCTGATCGGCCTCGGGTACTACGGCACGATCACCCCGGCCGTGATCAAGCGCAACGTGCTGGAGAACCCGAGCTGGTACACCGCGTACACGCCGTACCAGCCCGAGATCTCGCAGGGCCGCCTGGAAGCCCTGATCAACTTCCAGACGATGGTCTCCGACCTCACCGGGCTCGACACGGCCAACGCGTCCATGCTGGACGAGGGCACCGCGGTCGTCGAGGGGATGCTGCTCGCACGCCGCGCATCCAAGGTGAAGTCGTCGACGTTCGTCGTCGACGCCGACACGTTCCCGCAGACGCTCGCGCTGCTGCGCAACCGGGCGGACGCTGTCGGCATCGAGCTCGTGGTGCTCGACCTCGCCTCCACGCCGGCGGATGACGCCAGGCTCTCCGACGCATTCGGGCTGTTCGTGCAGTATCCGGGGGCGTCCGGCCGGGTCTGGGACCCGTCCGCCGTGTTCGCCGCCGCGAAGGCGGGCGGCGCGATCATCGTCGCCGCCGCCGACCTGCTCGCCCTCACCCAGCTGCGCTCGCCGGGCGAGCTGGGCGCGGACGTCGCCGTGGGCACCAGCCAGCGCTTCGGCGTCCCGATGGGCTTCGGCGGCCCGCACGCCGGCTACATGGCCGTGCGCTCCGGTCTGGAGCGCCAGCTGCCCGGCCGCCTCGTCGGGGTGTCCCAGGATGCGGTGGGCAAGCCCGCGTACCGGCTCACCCTGCAGACGCGCGAGCAGCACATCCGGCGCGAGAAGGCCACCTCGAACATCTGCACGGCACAGGTGCTGCTGGCGGTCATGGCCGCGATGTACGCGGTCTACCACGGCCCGCGTGGGCTGAAGGCGATCGGCCGGCGCGTTCACCTGACGGCCGCGACGGTCGCCGGTGTGCTCCGCGAGCGCGGCGTCGACGTGATCTCCGACTCGTTCTTCGACACCATCCAGGTGCGCGTCGCCGACGCGGCGGCCACGGTCGCCGCCGCCCACGAGCGCGGCATCCTGCTGCACGCCGCGGACGCGTCCACGGTGTCGATCAGCTTCGACGAGGAGACGGCGACGGACATCGCCGAGGGCTCGTCGCTCTACGCCGACCTGCTCGCCATCCTCGGCGCGGGGGAGCGCACCGGCGGCGCGGACATCCGAATGGTTGGCGGCACCCCGTCGTTCGAGCCCTCGCTCATCCGGTCGAGCGCATACCTGACCCACCCGGTCTTCAACACCCACCACTCCGAGACCGCCATGATGCGGTACCTCAAGTACCTGGCCGACAAGGACTACGCGCTCGACCGCGGCATGATCCCGCTCGGCTCCTGCACGATGAAGCTCAACGCGGCGACCGAGATGGAGGCGGTGACCTGGCCGGAGTTCGCCGGACTGCACCCATACGCCCCCGCTGACGACGTGCGCGGCTCCCTCGCGCTGATCGACCAGCTGGAGACCTGGCTGGCCGACGTCACCGGATACGACTCCGTCTCGCTGCAGCCGAACGCCGGCAGCCAGGGCGAGCTGGCCGGGCTCCTCGCGATCCGCGGCTACCACCGCTCGCGTGGCGACCTCGCCCGCACGGTCTGCCTGATCCCGCAGAGCGCCCACGGCACCAATGCGGCGTCCGCCGTGCTCGCCGGGATGTCGGTCGTGGTCGTGGCCTGCGACGAGCTGGGCAACGTCGACCTCGACGACCTGCGCGCCAAGATCGCCGAGCACGCGGACACGCTCGCGGCGCTCATGATCACCTACCCGTCCACCCACGGCGTGTACGAGCACGAGGTCCTCGCGATCACGCAGGCCGTGCACGACGCCGGCGGCCAGGTCTACGTCGACGGCGCGAACCTCAACGCGCTGCTCGGCTACGCCCGGTTCGGCGACTTCGGCGGAGACGTCAGCCACCTCAACCTGCACAAGACGTTCTGCATCCCGCACGGCGGTGGCGGCCCCGGTGTCGGCCCCGTCGCGGCGAAGGCGCACCTCGCGCCGTTCCTGCCCGGCCACCCGCTGGCTCAGGATGCGACGCACGCTCTGTCGACGTCGAGTGGTGCCGGCGGAGACCGCGTCGAGCACGCGGGCGGCCCGGTGTCGAGCGCGCCGTACGGATCGCCGAGCATCCTGCCGATCAGCTGGGCGTACGTCAGGATGATGGGCGCCGCCGGGCTCCGGGATGCGACAGGTGCGGCCGTCCTCGCCGCCAACTACGTCGCCGTCAAGCTGCGCGACGCGTTCCCGGTGCTCTACGCGGGCGACAACGGGCTGGTGGCGCACGAGTGCATCCTGGACCTGCGGCCGCTCACAGAGCAGACCGGCGTGACGGTCGACGACGTGGCGAAGCGCCTGATCGACTTCGGCTTCCACGCCCCGACGATGAGCTTCCCTGTCGCCGGCACGCTGATGGTCGAGCCGACCGAGAGCGAAGACCTCGCGGAGCTCGACCGTTTCGTGACCGCGATGATCGCGATCCGCGCCGAGGCCGACGCCGTGGCGGCGGGGGACTGGCCGGTCGACGACAACCCGCTGCGCGGCGCCCCGCACACCGCGGAGTCCGTCATCTCCGGCGAGTGGACCCACCCGTACACCCGTGAGCAGGCCGTCTACCCCGTCCCCGGCATCGTGCGCGCCAAGTACTGGCCGCCCGTCCGCCGCATCGACCAGGCATACGGAGACCGCAACCTCTTCTGCGCCTGCCCGCCTCCCGAAGCCTTCGCCTAGACCAAAACAATCGAGTCCGAACTTGTTCACGCCCTCATTCGGCGTGTCGCGTGAATACGTTCGGGCTCGATTGTCGCTTTAAGCGAAGACGTGCGGCCAGAGGGCGACGGCGAGCGGGTAGCCGACGAACGAGACGATGTCGATGACGACGTGGGCGACCACCAGCGGCATCACGCGGCCCCAGCGGGTGTAGCACCAGCCGAACACGACGCCCATGATCGCGTTGCCCACGAACGGGCCGAACCCCTGATAGAGGTGGTAGCTGCCGCGCAGCAGGGCGGCGGAGACGATGATGGTCCACTTCCCCCAGCCGAGCTGGCGCAGCCGGGTGAAGAGGTAGCCGACGATGATGACCTCCTCCTGCAGCCCCGCGCGCAGTGCGGCGAACACCAGGATCGGGATGGTCCACCAGTGCGTGTCGAGCGGGGACGCCTGCACCTGCACGGTCACCCCCACCAGCCGCCCGAGCGCGTAGAACAGGATGCCGGGCACGCCGATCGCGAGGAACAGCAGCATCCCGCCGCCCAGGTCGGGCAGCGGGCGCGTGAGGTCGAAGCCGATCCGCCGGAATCCGCTGCGCTCGCGCTGCCAGAGCAGGAAGATCACCAGCGCGACGGCGAACAGCGGGAACAGGTTGCCGAGGAACTGATAGGTGAAGTCCAGCCACTCCCTGGTGCTCTGCGACGGGTTCACCTGCGCCGTCTGGTCGGCCAGCGGTGTCGTGTCCGTCGTCCGGGCGATGATCTCGACGATCGAGTAGACCGCCGACGCTCCCAGCGAGAGGCCGAGGACGATCGCGATCTCCCACCAGAGCCGCGGGCGCTGCGCGCGTTCGAGCGGAATCTCGGCGGACCAGGGTGTTTCACGGCTCATAGAGGCATCTTGCCAGGTCTCGCGCATCCACCTCTGGATGCGGTTTGTCCACTCCAAACGGGTGGATGCGCTCGATTCATTGCGCGACACACGCGAATTCAGCCGTTTTTGTGTGCATCGTGCAATTTTCCGCCAACCGAGTTACCACTGTGTAACGTTTTGCCGCCCCGTTTTGCATTCAAACCGTGCGATACCTAGGGTCATTCTTATCCAGCGCGGTCCGGACGCACTCGCATGTCCGCGGCCGTCGCACACTTCGCACAGGAGGAACATTGCACATCAAGGGAAGAAAGGTCAGGTACGCGGTCAGCGCGGTCGCCATTGCCGGCGTCGCAGCGCTCGCACTGTCTGCCTGCACCACGACCGGCAGCACCGGCGGGTCCAGCGCGGCGAAGGGCGGCACCGTGACGGTCGCCGTCGTGAACGACTTCACGTCGTTCAACTCGCAGACCCCGCAGGGCAACCTGGACACCAACGGCCAGGTCGGCTACCTCAACGGCTCGTACGGAACCGGGTTCCAGTACATCGACAACAACTACAAGATCGTCCACGACGACAAGTTCGGCAAGTTCGAGAAGACCTCGGACGACCCGCTGACGGTCAAGTACACGCTGAACAAGGACGACAAGTGGTCGGATGGCCAGCCCGTCACCGCTGACGACATGGTCCTCGCTTGGGCGATCGCCTCCGGATACTACGACTCGGCGACCACCGACGACCAGGGCGCCGTCACCAAGGGAACGCAGTACTTCTCGATCGCCGGCTCGACCGCCGGTCTCGACACCACCGGCTTCCCGACCGTCGGCGACAACAACACGTCGATCACCCTGAAGTACGGCACCCCCTACGTGGACTGGGAGCTCGTCAACCCGATCGCGCAGCCCGCGCACATCGTCGCCAAGAAGGCCGGCCTCTCCTCGGCCGCCGACCTGACGAAGCTGCTCAAGGGTCTGCCCAAGGGCGACAAGGACAACCCCGCCGCTCCGGACGCCACGCTCAAGAAGGCTGCTGACTTCGTCAACACCGGCTACGACGTGACCGCGTTCCCGACCGACAAGGACCTCCTGGTCTCCTCCGGCCCGTTCGTGGTGTCCAGCTGGACCCCCGGACAGTCGCTGACGATGACGAAGAACAAGTACTACGCGGGCGGCCTCAAGCCGAACGTGGACAAGGTCGTCTTCCGCATCATCCCCGACGCGAACGCCCAGGTCACCGCTCTCCAGAACGGTGAGGTCGACATCATCAACCCGCAGGCCTCCGCCGACACGATCACCGCGCTGAAGAACACCAGCGCCAAGGTCCTCACCGGTGCCCAGGCCTCGTACGACCACCTCGACCTGAACTTCGGCTCGCCGACGTTCGCGGACGCCAAGGTGCGCGAAGCGTTCCTGAAGACCATCCCGCGTCAGCAGATCCTCGACTCGATCGTCACCCCGGTCGACTCGAAGGCAAAGGTCCTCAACTCGCAGATCTTCCTGCCCAACCAGGAACAGTACGCGGACACCGTGAAGATGAACGGTTCTGACAAGTTCGACAAGGTCGACATCGACGGCGCCAAGGCGCTCCTCGCCGGTGCCACCCCGACCGTCCGGATCCTCTACAACACGAACAACCCGAACCGCGTCGACGAGTTCCAGGCCATCTCGGCCTCGGCCTCCAAGGCTGGCTTCAAGGTTGTCGACGCCGGTTCGCCCGACTGGAGCAAGCTCCTCCCGGGTGGCGACTACGACGCCTCGCTCTTCGGCTGGATCAGCCCTGGTGCAGGCACCACGCAGCTCCCGCAGCTGTTCACCACCAACGGTGGCGGTAACTACAACCGTTACTCGGCGGCGAACGACCTCGCGGTGAAGTCGCAGATCACGCTCGACAAGGACGAGCTCACCAAGATCGAGCAGCAGATCGACGCCAAGACGTTCGCTGACGGCTACGGCCTGCCGCTCTTCCAGCTGCCCGGTGTCTTCGGCGCGACGTCCCGTGTGGACGGCGTCAAGTTCAACGGCGGACAGTCTGGTCCGTTCTGGAACTTCTGGGAGTGGTCGGTCAAGTCGTCCACCGCGAAGTAACAGCTCCAACAGTGAGAGTGCCCGGGTGAACCCCGGGCACTCTCCTGCCGCGGGGCGTCGGCGGTTTCGTCGACGCCCCGTATCATGTAGTCGGTGGACGAGACCCGTTCATCCATTCCGAAACGCGTCGACGCGGGCCGAGTGCCCGCCACCCCCGAGTTGGCGCGCACTGTCAGTGAGGTTTTCAACCTATGGCGAGTTTCATCCTGAGACGCCTCCTCGTCTCGGTGCTCATCATCATCGCCGCATCGTTCCTGATGTACATGCTGGTCGCGTATAGCGCCGACCCGCTTGCAGACCTGCGGAGCAGCAATTCCCCCAACAAGACCCAGTTGATCAACGCCAGGATCCAGCTCCTGCAACTGGATGTGCCCCCGCCGTTGCGCTGGGTGCTCTGGCTGGGAGGTGCGGCCAAGTGCCTCATCCCGTTCGCCAACTCCTGTGACCTGGGCTCCACGATCTCGAACGCGAAGGTCGTCGACATCCTGCCGCAGGCCCTCGGGGCGACGGTCCAGCTGGTCACCGTCGCACTGATCCTCGCGATCCTGCTCGGTGTCACCATCGGTATCGTCACCGCCCTCCGCCAGTACAGCGGACTCGACAATGTCGTCACGTTCCTCAGCTTCTTCCTGTACTCGCTCCCGGCGTTCCTCGTGGCCGTGCTCCTCAAGGAGTTCGTCGCGATCGGCTTCAACAACTTCCTCGCGCATCCGACGATCCAATGGTGGGTCGCCGCGTTGATCGGGGTGGTCGCCGGTCTGATCTGGCAGTCGCTGATCGGCGGTGACATGAGGCGGCGTGCCACCACGTTCCTCATCTCCGGCGTCGCGACTGCCGGTGTCCTGCTGCTCATGTCCGCGACGAACTGGTTCCTGGCCCCCGGCCTCGGCCCGGTGGTCATGATCATCCTGACCGCTGCCGTCGTGCTGGGAACGACCGCGCTGGTCTCCGGACTGCAGAACCGCAGGGCGCTGCTCACCGCGGGGATCACCGGCGCGATCACGATCGTCTGCTACTTCGCGCTGCAGCCGCTATTCGACATCTCGTCGGTCGCGACCATCATCATCCTGATCGTCGTCGCCATCCTGGTGAGCCTCGCCATCGGCTACTTCGTCGGCGGGTACGACCGCGGTCAGAACATGCGTGTCGGCGTCATCGTCACGATCGTCTCCGGCGCCCTGGTGCTGCTCGACCGCTTCATGCAGGCGTGGCCGCAGTACTTCCAGGACACCAACGGCCGCCCGATCGCGACCGTCGGCTCGTCGACGCCGGGACTCGACGGCGACATCTGGGTGACGGGACTCGACACGTTCACCCACCTGGCGCTGCCGACCGTCGCGCTGCTGCTCATCTCGTTCGCCTCGTACACCAGGTACTCCCGGGCCGGGATGCTCGAAGTCCTCAACCAGGACTTCATCCGCACCGCGCGGGCGAAGGGTCTGCCGGAGCGCACCGTCGTCGTCCGTCACGCCTTCCGCAACATGCTCATCCCGATCACCACCCTGATCGCGTTCGACGTGGGCGCCCTCCTCGGTGGCGCCATCATCACGGAGCACGTCTTCGCCATCCCCGGCATGGGTTCGCTGTTCAACCTGGGCCTCCAGCGTGGTGACCTCAACCCCGTGATGGCGTACTTCGTGGTGATCGCCGCGATGGCCATTCTGTTCAACTTCCTCGCGGACCTCGCGTATGCCGCACTCGACCCGAGAGTGAGGGTCCGATAATGTCCAGCACCGAACCCATGATCGCCGATGAGCTGCAGGCCCCGACCGCACCCCCGGTCAGCCAGGGCAGACTCATCTGGAAGCGGTTCCTGTCCAACAAGATCGCCATCGTCAGCGCGATCCTGTTCATCCTGATCCTGCTGTTCTCGATCTCCGCGATCGGCATCGGCCCGATCCACGGCTGGTGGAAGTACGACTTCAAGGAGCTGAACGACCAGGTCAAGCAGGGCGTCCCCACCGCGGAGCACCCGTTCGGCCAGGACCGCATCGGCAAGGACTACTTCGCCCTCGTGATGCGCGGCATCCAGAACTCGGTGCTGGTGATGGTCATCATCGGCGCGATCGCCAGCATCGTCGGCGTCGTCGTCGGAGCCATCGCCGGCTACTTCCGCGGCCTGGTCGATGCCATCCTGATGCGCATCACCGACGTGTTCATCGTCATCCCGGCCCTCGTCGTCGGCTCCGTCGTCGGTCACTGGACCGGCGGCCTCGGCGCCCCGACCCTGGCCCTGATGCTCGGGTTCTTCTCCTGGATGGGCATCGCGCGTCTGGTGCGCGGCGAGTTCCTCTCGCTGCGCGAGCGCGAGTTCGTGGAGGCTGCGCGCGTCGCAGGCGCCTCGGACATGCGCATCATCTTCAAGCACATCCTGCCGAACGCCATCGGCGTCGTCATCGTGTCCTCGACGCTGATCATGGCCGCGGCCATCCTCCTCGAGACCGCGTTGTCCTACCTCGGCTACGGCATCCGTCCGCCGGACGCGTCGCTCGGCCTCCTGATCAGCTCGAACCAGTCGGCGTTCCAGACGCGACCGTGGCTGTTCTGGTGGCCCGGTGCGTTCATCGTGACGCTCGCGCTGCTCGTCAACTTCGTCGGCGACGGCCTGCGGGATGCGTTCGACCCCCGCCACCGCCGGTTCAACCTGCGCAAGATGCGCGAGGAGGAGCCGGAGCCCGGTGAGGGAGACGGCGGAAGCAGGAAGACCGGAGCCGCCATCGCGGAGGACGTGCTGTGACCAGCGCCGTCCTCGCCCTGCCCCTCGCCGCCGTGACCTCCTGGGCCGTGTCCCTCGGGTCAGGCGAGGAGCAGGGCGGCGACCGTGCCGGCGAGCAGGAGCACCAGGGCCGCAAGGCTCACCAGGTGCCAGCGCACCGTCACGGGCGTCTGGTCGGCGATTCCCGCCTCCAGCGCTCCGCTGTCGCGCAGCTGCGTCCAGCGGCGGCGCACCACCTCGGCGGCCGCGCCGGACGGGGTGGACAGCAGGTCGCCCGGGCGGCGCACACTGTCTTCGACGCTCGGCCGTCCGACGCGTCCCTTGGTCTCGCTGCGGGTCGCCCGCAGGGTCCTGGACGTCCCGGGAGCCGGAAGCGACCAGACGGCGTACTTGTGGCCGGGCGTGTAGAGCGTCAGTGCGTACTTCGTGTCGACGTTGATGAGCGCCTCCCACGGGATCTCGACGGTGCCGGTCACGTTGACCACCGTCAGGCCGCGGGTATCGACCACGAACAGCGGACGCCACAGCGTGACCCACGCCAGCAGGGCGATGAAGACGCACGGAACGATGTACAGCAGGCGCCGATCGTGGATGCTCACCAGCAGTCCGACGCTCAGCGCGGCGCACGCCGCCCAGATCAGGGCGGCAACGACCCGGTTGAACCGGGAGACGAACACCTCGCGTTCGTCGGCGGAGGTGTGAGGCATGTGACCATGCTCTCATTCCTTCCGTCGGCGGACGGCGACCGGAGACGCCGGGCGATCCCCGGCGCTCGCGAAAGGAACATCAACTCATGACCGACAACACCAACGGTCAGGCCGGCGTCGTGACCGACGCCCCCGTTCTGCAGGTCACCGACCTCTCGGTGGACTTCGGCGTCGACAACGTCTGGGTGCCGGCGGCCAAGAAGCTCAACTACTCGATCAAGGCCGGCGAAGTGCTGGCGATCGTCGGCGAGTCCGGCTCGGGCAAGAGCGCGAGCTCGATGGCGATCCTCGACCTCCTGCCGCAGAACTCGCGCGTGCGCGGCAGCATCAAGCTCGACGGCCGCGAGCTCACCGGGCTCTCCCCGCAGCAGATGCGGCGCGTGCGCGGACGCCAGGTGTCCGTGATCTTCCAGGAGCCGATGACGGCGCTGAACCCCGTGTACACGGTGGGCTTCCAGATCGTCGAGACCCTGCGCATCCACTTCGGGATGTCGCCGCACGAGGCGAAGGAGCGCGCCCTCGAGCTGCTCGACATGGTCGAGCTGCCCGACCCGGTGAAGGCGTTCAACTCCTACCCGCACCAGCTCTCCGGCGGTCAGCGGCAGCGCGCCATGATCGCGCAGTCGATCTCCTGCGACCCGAAGCTGCTCATCGCGGACGAGCCGACCACGGCCCTCGACGTCACGGTGCAGGCTGAGATCCTGGAGCTGCTGCGTTCGCTGCGCGACCGCCTCGACAGCGCCATCCTGCTGATCACGCACGACATGGGCGTCGTCGCCGACCTGGCGGACAACATCGTCGTGATGCGCAAGGGCGACATCGTCGAGTCCGGCACCGTCGCCGACGTGTTCGCCGCCCCGCAGCACCCGTACACGATCGCGCTGCTGGATGCGGTCCCGCACCTCGGTCAGCGCGACGACGACGCGATCGACACCACGGCAGCCCTCGCGGCTGGCACGGAGAACCCGGACGCCGAGTACGCCGAGCGCATCCGCACCAACGAGCGCATCGCCGCCGAGGAGCACGCCAAGTCCGAGATGGACAAGCGCGCGGTGGTCGTCGACTTCCAGAACGTGGCGATCGAGTACCCGAAGCACGGACGCGTTCCCGCGTTCCGCGCGGCGAGCGACATCAGCCTGCAGATCCACGAGGGAGAGGTCGTCGGACTGGTGGGGGAGTCCGGCTCGGGCAAGACCACCCTCGGCCGTGCGGCGATCGGCCTGCTGCCCATCCACTCCGGGAAGCTCGTGGTGGCAGGACAGGACATCAGCGACGCGAACCGCGACGAGATCCGCAAACTGCACCGCAACGTCGGCATCGTGTTCCAGGACCCGTCGTCGTCGCTGAACCCGCGCCTGCAGATCGCCGACTCGATCGGTGAGCCGCTGCGCCTGGCGAAGGGCCTCAAGGGCCAGGACCTGGCGAAGGAGGTCGACCGCCTGCTCGACAGCGTCGAGCTGCCGCGCGCGTACCGCAGCCGCTTCCCGCACGAGCTCTCCGGCGGTCAGAAGCAGCGCGTCGGCATCGCCCGCGCGCTGTCGCTGAAGCCCCAGGTGCTCATCGCAGACGAGCCGACCTCCGCGCTCGACGTGTCCGTGCAGGCACGCGTGCTCGACCTGATGCAGAACCTGCAGCGCGAGATGAACTTCGCCTGCCTCTTCATCACCCACGACCTCGCCGTCATCGACGTGCTCGCCGACCGCATCGCGGTGATGCACCACGGAAACCTGGTCGAGGTCGGCACCCGCAACGAGATCCTCCGCTACCCGAAGGAGGCGTACACGCAGCGCCTCCTCGCCGCGGTGCCGCTGCCGGACCCCGAGCAGCAGCGCGCCCGCCGCACGCTGCGGCTGGAACTGCTGGCCGCCGGCTCCGACGAGGGCGTCGTGCCCTCCGTCACCCTGCCGGAGGCGGAGCCGCCCGTCGCGCAGGGGCTGTAGCCCGCGCACGTCGCACCAGCACACAGAGGAGGGCCCGGCGCGGGATGCGTCGGGCCCTTCGCCATTCCCCTGATAGAATGGACCGTTCCCCACTTATCCTTCTGACGAGAGTCGAGTCTGCACGCATGTCCGAGAACGCCGTCGCCCACCGCGATGATCTGCGCAATGTCGCAATCGTCGCCCACGTCGACCACGGCAAGACCACGCTGGTCGACGCCATGCTCCGGCAGACGAATTCGTTCGGCGACCACGAACACGTCGAAGAGCGTGCCATGGACTCCAACGAGCTCGAGCGCGAGAAGGGCATCACGATCCTCGCCAAGAACACGGCGATCTCGTACAAGGGCAAGCACGCCACGAACGGCCCCATCACGATCAACGTGATCGACACCCCCGGCCACGCCGACTTCGGTGGCGAGGTCGAGCGCGGCCTGTCGATGGTCGACGGCGTCGTCCTGCTCGTCGACGCGTCGGAGGGTCCGCTGCCGCAGACCCGCTTCGTGCTGCGCAAGGCGCTCGAGGCCAAGCTTCCCGTCATCCTCGCTGTCAACAAGACCGACCGCGGCGATGCCCGCATCGAGGAGGTCGTGAGCGAGAGCCAGGACCTGCTGCTCGGTCTCGCCAGCGACCTCGCCGACGACGTGCCCGACCTCGACCTGGATGCGATCCTCGACGTTCCCGTCGTCTACGCCTCCGGCCGCGCAGGCGCCGCGAGCCGCAACCAGCCCGCCAACGGCGAGCTGCCCGACAACGACGACCTGGAGCCGCTGTTCGAGGCGATCCTCGAGCACATCCCGGCCCCCACCTACGACCCGAGCGCACCGCTGCAGGCGCACGTCACCAACCTCGACGCCTCGCCGTTCCTCGGTCGTCTCGCGCTGCTGCGCATCTTCAACGGCACCCTGAAGAAGGGCCAGACGGTCGCCTGGGTCCGTCACGACGGCGACGTGCACAACGTGCGCGTGACCGAGCTGATGATCACCAAGGCCCTCGACCGCTACCCGGCCGAGAGCGCCGGCCCCGGCGACATCGTCGCCGTCGCCGGTTTCGCCGACATCATGATCGGCGACACGCTGGCGGACCCGGAGGACATCCGTGCCCTCCCGGCCATCCACGTCGACGAGCCCGCCATCTCGATGACCATCGGCACCAACACCTCGCCGCTCGTCGGCAAGGTCAAGGGCCACAAGCTGACCGCTCGCATGGTCAAGGACCGCCTCGACCGCGAACTGGTCGGCAACGTCTCGCTCCGCGTGCTCGACATCGGGCGCCCGGATGCGTGGGAGGTCCAGGGCCGTGGAGAGCTCGCGCTCGCCATCCTGGTCGAACAGATGCGTCGCGAAGGCTACGAGCTCACCGTCGGCAAGCCGCAGGTGGTCACCAAGCGCGTCGACGGCAAGCTGCAGGAGCCGTTCGAGCACCTGACCATCGACGCGCCGGAGGAGTACCTCGGCGCCATCACGCAGCTCCTCGCCGCCCGCAAGGGCCGCATGGAGAACATGTCGAACCACGGCACCGGCTGGGTCCGCATGGAGTTCATCGTCCCGTCGCGCGGCCTCATCGGCTTCCGCACGGAGTTCCTCACCACCACGCGCGGCACCGGCATCGCCAACGCCATCGCGCACGGATACGACGACTGGGCCGGCCAGATCATCACCCGCAGCAACGGCTCCATCGTGGCCGACCGCTCCGGTGTGGTCACGCCGTTCGCCATCATCGCCCTGCAGGAGCGCATGACGTTCTTCGTGAACCCGACCGAAGAGGTCTACGAGGGCATGGTCATCGGTGAGAACTCGCGTGCAGACGACATGGACGTGAACATCACCAAGGAGAAGAAGCTGACCAACATGCGTCAGTCCACGGCAGACAACTTCGAGTCGATGACGCCGTCGCGTCAGCTGACGCTCGAGGAGTGCCTGGAGTTCGCCCGCGAGGACGAGTGCGTCGAGGTCACCCCGGAGGCCGTGCGCATCCGCAAGGTCGAGCTCGACTCGAACGCCCGCGCCCGTGCGACCTCCCGCCTCAAGAAGCAGGACCAGAACGCCTAACCAGCGTCCCGGCGCCATCGAGCCGGGAGTTGTGTACGCGATGCGCCGAGCGCAGCGTACATAACTCCCGGCTCGATTGTTTGGGGGGCGGGTCAGGCGAAGAGGGACGCGCCGACGTAGGAGCCGGAGGCGGCGCCGCCCGGCACGGCGAAGATGCCGGAGCCGACGTGCTTCAGGTATTCGTTCATCGCGTCGTTCTTGGCCAGCTGTGACTGGATCGGGATGAACTGCTTGCGCGGGTCGCGCTGGAACGCGATGAAGAACAGCCCGGCGTTCAGCCGTCCGAGCTCGTCGTTCCCGTCCACGAAGTTGTAGCCGCGCCGCAGCAGCTGCGCGCCACCGTTGGTCGACGGATGTGCGAGGCGCACGTGCGAGTCCGGGTCGATCTTGGTGCCGCCGGAGGGGGAGACCGCCAGGAAGTTCGGCTCGCTGAACTCCGTGCCGCCCGACAGCGGTGCTCCCTCGCCCTTGTCGCGGCCGATGATGCGCTCCTGCTCGCCGAGCTGCTGCCTGTCCCAGGTCTCGATGACCATGCGGATCTTGCGCGCCACCAGGTACGAACCTCCACGCATCCACTCTGCGCCGTCGTCCGAGGCCGCCCACACCTGGTCGTCGACCACCGTGGTGTCCTCCGACTTGATGTTGGCCGTGCCGTCTTTGAACCCGAACAGGTTGCGCGGCGTGGTCTGGCTCTTCGACGTGGACGACGTGCGCCCGAAGCCGAGCTGCGACCACCGGATGGATGCGCGCCCGAACGCGATCCTCGACAGGTTGCGGATGGCGTGCACCGCCACCTGCGGGTCGTCGCTGCACGCCTGGACGCACAGGTCGCCGCCGACGAGCGCGTCTTGCAGGGCGTCGCCGGGGAAATGCGGGAGGTCGACCAGGGCGGCAGGGCGACGGGATGCGATGCCGAAGCGGTCGCGCCCGTCCTCCGTCTCGAACAGGGTCGGGCCGAACCCGAAGGTGAGGGTGAGCCCGCCGGCCGGCAGGTCGAGGGCCTCTCCCGTGTCGTCCGGTGGCGCATCCATCGGCCCGCTGGCCGGTCCGTACTTGCCGGCCGGGCGGCCCTGCGTCATGCGTGCGGCAGCGGTGGTCCAGTCCTGCAGCAGCTCGATCAGCCCGGCGCGGTCGAGGTCCCCGGCGATGTCGAACGTGGCGAAGTGCAGTCTGTCCTGCGCCGGAGTGGTGATCCCGGCCTGGTGCTCTCCGTAGAAGGGGTACGTGGCCGACGCGTCGGTGGATGCGCCGAGCAGCGTCCTGTCCACGGCGATGCCCGCGCCGACACCGACGACGCCTGCTCCGACCGCCGCACCGGCGAGCCCGAGCAGCCCGCGGCGGGAGAGGCCGGGCCGACCGGTCTCCTCCGCTGCAGGCACGTTCTCGCCCGTGGTCTCCGAAGTCACCCCGCGACCCTACTTGACGATGATCGAGGTGAGCTGGCTGAGCGGCTCACTGAGCGCGTTGACCTCGTCGGACAGCTCCTTGACCTGGGAGGTGCTCAGGTCGGTGTAGCTGACGAACCCGTCGCCGGACTTGTACTGGCCGAGCAGTTTCGTGATCGCCGCGAACTCGGTGTCGAGCTTCGCGACCACCTGCTTGCCGGTGGAGCCCTTGCCCTCCGCGATGTCGCGGACGATGCCGTATGCGACCTGCGCGCCCTCGACGTTGGCCTGGAAGTCCCACAGGTCGGTGTGCGAGAAGGTCTCCTCCTCGCCGGTGATCTTGCTGCGCGAGACCTCCTCCATCAGGCCGATGGCGCCGTTGGAGATCTGGTCGATGGTGAGGCTGAAGTTCTTCGCGTAGACGAGGTCGTAGAGCTTCTGCGTGTCGGCGACGAGCTGGTCGCCGAGGACCTTCCTTCCCGCCGCGTCGGACGGGGTGAAGCCTGCGGGAGCCCAGAGGTCCTTCTCGATCCGGTGCCAGCCGGTCCAGCTCTGACCAGCTTCGAGGTCCGCCTCGCGGAGGTCGATGGCCGGGTCGATGTCGCCGAACTGCTCGGCGGTCGGCTCGATGCGCTCGTAGAACGCGCGGGCGGCGGGGTACTGGGCCTTGGCCGTCGCGTCGTCTCCGGCCTCGTACGCCTTCGCGAACGCCTGCGTTGCCGTGAGCAGCTGGCCGCTCTGGTCCTTGACGTACGAGATGTAGTTGGTGACGGCCTGCGAGACCTGCTTGCTGTCACTGGCGGAGACGTTCGCCTTCTCGCCCTTAGTGACGGTGAACTTCGCGTAGGAGGTCGGGCTGCCGACCATGCCCTTCTTGCAGGCGGTGAAGTAGTCGCCCTCGGCGAGCTGGACCACGTAGTTGACCGTGGTGCCCGGTCCGACGTTCTCCTTCTCGCCAGCGATCCGCAGCTTGTCCTCCGCGAGCACCTCGAACTCGTTCACGTCGCTGCCGGTGTTGGTCACCTGGAAGGTGACGGCGCCGCTCGGCGCTGTGGCGGTGGAGACCGTGCACTTCTCGTCGTTCAGGGTGACGCTGATCGCCTCGGCATCTGCGGCCGCCTTGTTCGGCACGCAGCCGGTCAGGGCGATGGCGATGGTGGCGGCGCCGATGGTTCCGGCGAGGATGCCGATGGAGCGGGATCGTGGCATGGCTGTGCTTTCTCGTTCGCGGGGAGACGTCGGTGCGACGCTGTTCAGGATGCTGTGGTGCTGGAAAGGGTGGAGGCCGGGGACGTCTCCTCGGGGGCACGCTTCACCGGCGTGGCCGACGCGCGATGCTGCCGCAGGTAGAACGCGGAGACGATCACGACGTATGCGACCCAGCCGAACACCTGCAGCCAGGTGGGCGACGGGTTGAAGTTGACGATGCCGGTGAGGAGGGTGCCGTACCAGCTGGACGACGGGATGATGCCGCTGATGTCGTACGCGTGCACCCCGGCGCCGGGAAGGACGGCTGCTTCCTGCAGGTCGCCGATGCCGTATGCGAGCACGCCGCCCGCGACCAGGATGAGGAACGCGCCCGTCCAGGTGAAGAAGGTGCCGAGGTTGATCTTGACCATGCCGCGGTAGAGTAGGAAGCCGAGCACGGCGGCCGTGAGGATGCCGAGCAGCGCCCCGACGGCCGGTTCCCAGCCGCCGCCGACGCTGGCGACGGTCGCCCAGACGAACAGGGCCGTCTCGATGCCCTCGCGTCCGACGCTGAGCATCGCGAGCAGGATCACGCCCCAGCCGGCGCCGACCAGGGCGGAATCGAGCTTGGAGTGCAGGGTCGACTTCATGCTGCGGGCCGTCTTGCCCATCCAGAAGATCATCCAGGTCACGAACGCGACGGCGACGAGGGAGAGGGTGCCGCCCAGGATCTCCTGCGCCTGGAAGCTGAGACCGTACGGCCCCCAGGTGAGCAGCGCGCCGAGCCCGAGCGGGACGACGACGGCGATCCCGACGCCGACCCAGAGCTTGGACAGCACGTCGCGGCGCCCGATCTTCACCACGTACGCGATCAGGATCCCGACGACGAGAGAGGCTTCGAGACCTTCGCGGAGGCCGATCAGATAGTTCGCGAACACAGAGGACTTTCGGGGGAGAGGATGGGGGATTGGTAAGGCTAACCTTACCTACTCCGACTCTAGACATCCGCACCCAGCATGTCCAGCTAGGATTCGAGAATGCTCAGCCGGATCGCCAACTACGTGCTGCTCTTCCTCGTGGGAGCCGTGGTCGGCGCGGTCGGAACGGTGGCGCACCAGGCCACCGTCACCTGGGGCGTGCCCATCCCGCTCGGGCTGATCGGCTCGCTCGCCGCGTACACCGCGCTGCTGGTGGGGCTGCGGCTGCTCGGGCGCAACCGCATCCCGACCCTGGTGACCGCCGTCGGCGCGATCCTGGCCATCCTGCTGTTCTCGCAGAAGAGCGCGGGCGGTTCGGTGCTCATCCCGAACAACCTGCTCGGACAGCTCTGGCTCGCCGGTCCGATCGTGATTGCCGCCATCGTGCTCGCGTGGCCGGAC
Source organism: Leifsonia sp. NCR5 (assembly GCF_002105485.1). Taxonomy (NCBI): domain Bacteria; kingdom Bacillati; phylum Actinomycetota; class Actinomycetes; order Micrococcales; family Microbacteriaceae; genus Leifsonia; species Leifsonia sp. NCR5. The sequence goes on along the minus strand of NZ_NCSR01000018.1, from coordinate 52,510 downwards.
CTGTCGAAGTCGCGGCGCCCGGCGGTCGCTCCTGCCGGAACAAGCACGGGCGGAAACGGCCTAAGCTAGACGAGTACAACTCGCGAAGGGAAATACTGCACTGTGACCTACGTCATCGCCCTCCCCTGCGTCGACGTGAAAGACCGGGCCTGTATCGACGAATGCCCTGTCGATTGCATCTACGAGGGCGAACGGTCGCTCTACATCCACCCCGATGAGTGCGTCGACTGCGGCGCCTGCGAGCCGGTCTGCCCCGTCGAGGCGATCTACTACGAAGACGACCTGCCCGAGCAGTGGGCCGACTATTACAAGGCGAACGTCGAGTTCTTCGACGACATCGGCTCCCCGGGTGGAGCAGCCAAGGTCGGCGTCATCGCCAAGGACCACCCGGTCATCGCGGCCCTGCCCCCGCAGGCCCACTGAGCCGCGGCTCGCACCGATGGCTCTCGCCGAACTCCCCGACTACCCCTGGGACCAGATGGCGCCGTTCGCCGCCCGCGCCAGGGAGCACGCCGACGGCATCGTCGACCTCTCCATCGGCTCCCCGGTGGATGCGACCCCCGACCTGATCCGCCGCTCCCTCGCCGAGGCGACCGACGCGCACGCGTACCCGCAGACGGTCGGCACCCCGGCCCTGCGCGAGGCGATCGTCTCCTGGTTCGCGCGGCGCAGAGGCGTCACCGGCCTGACGGTCGACAATGTGCTCCCCACGATCGGCTCCAAGGAGCTGGTCGCGTTCCTGCCGTTCATGCTCGGCCTGGGGGAGGGCGACGCTGTCGTGCATCCACAGGCCGCGTACCCCACATACGCGATCGGGGCCGCTCTGGCCGGTGCCGAGGCCGTCGCCTGCGACGACCCTGCGCTGTGGCCGGAGAACACCCGGCTGGTCTGGCTGAACAGCCCGGGCAACCCGGATGGCCGCGTGCTGTCCGTCGACGAGCTGCGAGCCGCTGTCGAGCGGGCCAGGGAGCTGGGCGCATACGTCGCGAGCGACGAGTGCTACGCCGAGCTCGGCTGGGATGCTCCGTGGGACGAGACGCCCATCCCGAGCGTCCTCGACCGCCGGGTGATCGGCGACTCGCGCCACAACGTGATCGCCGTGTACTCGCTGAGCAAGCAGTCGAACCTCGCCGGCTACCGCGCCGCGTTCGTCGCGGGATGCGCGACCGTGATCGGCAGGCTGCTGACCGTGCGCAAGCACGCAGGACTCATGCTGCCCGCCCCGCTGCAGGCGGCGATGGTCACCGCGCTCGGCGACGACGAGCACGTCTCCGTGCAGCGCGAGCGCTACCGTGCGCGGCGCGACCTGTTGCGGCCAGCGCTCGAAGCCGCAGGCTTCCGCATCGACAGGAGCGAGGCCGGCCTCTACCTCTGGGCGACGGAGGGACGGGACGCGTGGGACAGCATCCAGCGCCTGGCCGACCTGGGCATCCTGGCCGGTCCCGGTGTCTTCTACGGCGACGGCTCTCCCCAGCACGTGCGGCTGTCGCTGACGGCGACGGACGAGCGGATCGCTGCGGCGGCGTCCCGCCTGCGGGCCGTTGGAGACAGTCTCTAACAGGATCAGCCCCCTTTTGCACGATGCGACAGTTGTCGCCGTCGTTCGTTAGGCTGTATCCGCACGACTTTTGCAGCGCTGCCACGATCGGCGCGCGAACTCATCCCATATCCCTGGAGGCGTTGTGAGCGGACTCGGCACCGAGAAGGCAGAGGCGGAGCGAACTGCACCCGCCCGGACCGAGGCGGCGACCGCTTCGCTGAGCTACCCGGGTGGCACGGCTGAATTCCCCATCCTGCCGAGCGTCGCCGGTGCGTCGAGCATCGACTTCTCGACGCTCACCAAGCAGACGGGGCTCACCAGCCTCGACTACGGCTTCGTGAACACGTCGGCCACGCGCTCGGCGATCACGTACATCGACGGCGACGCCGGCATCCTGCGCTACCGCGGGTACCCGATCGAGCAGGTCGCCAAGAACTCGACCTTCCTCGAGGTGGCCTGGCTGCTCATCTACGGCGAGCTTCCCAGCCAGAGCGAGCTCGCGGAGTTCGACGAGAAGATCCGTCGCCACACGCTGCTGCACGAGGACCTGCGCCGGTTCTTCTCGGCTCTGCCGCACGACGCGCACCCGATGTCCGTCCTGTCCAGCGCGGTCTCCGCGCTGTCGACGTTCTACCAGGATTCGCTCAGCGTGCACGATCCGGAGCAGATCGAGCTGTCCACCATCCGCCTGCTGGCCAAGCTGCCGGTGATCGCTGCGTACGCGCACAAGAAGAGTCTTGGTCAGGCGTTCCTCTACCCGGACAACTCGCTGAGCTTCGTCGACAACTTCCTGCGCCTCAACTTCGGCACGCTGGCCGAGCCGTACGAGGTCAACCCCGTCGTGTCCAAGGCGCTGGAGCGTCTGCTCATCCTGCACGAGGACCACGAGCAGAACGCGTCCACCTCGACGGTCCGCCTGGTCGGTTCGACGCAGGCCAACCTGTTCGCCTCGGTGTCCGCCGGGATCAACGCGCTGTACGGCCCGCTGCACGGCGGAGCCAACGAGGCCGTCCTCGACATGCTCGCGGGCATCCGCGACTCCGGCGAGAGCGTTCAGAAGTTCGTCGAGCGCGTGAAGAACAAAGAAGAGGGCGTGAAGCTGATGGGCTTCGGGCACCGCGTCTACAAGAACTTCGACCCGCGCGCCCGCCTGGTCAAGGAGTCCGCCGACGAGGTGCTGGCCGCCCTCGGCGTCCACGACCCGCTGCTCGACATCGCGAAGGAACTGGAAGAGGTCGCCCTGGCCGACCAGTACTTCATCGACCGCAAGCTCTACCCGAACGTGGACTTCTACACGGGCGTCATCTACAAGGCGATGGGCTTCCCCACCCGGATGTTCACCGTCCTGTTCGCGATGGGCCGCCTGCCGGGCTGGATCGCCCACTGGCGCGAGATGAACAGCGACCCGGCGACCAAGATCGGCCGCCCGCAGCAGCTGTACACGGGCTCCGCCGAGCGCGCCTGGCCCACAGGCCGCTAACTCTCGCGGCTCGCTCTCTTCGGCGCGCGCGTCAGCGCGTCGCGGGGCGGAGCGTGAGGGTGGTGTCCGCCGCGGCGGAGACCGCAGCGCGACTGAACGGCCACGGCCTGGTCTGGTTGTGCTGCCAGAGCGGAGTCTGGTCGGTGTAGTGCGGGCTGAACGCGTGCCCGGATGCGCCGGTGAGGTTGATCCAGGTGCTCTTGTCGAAGTCGCTCAGGTCGATCACCTGACGCATCGACGGCACCCAGTCCACCTGGTAGCCGACGGAGGCGTCCCAGCCCACCGCATCCACCACGCTCGAACTGCCGCCGACCGGGTACGGCCCCCGGTTGAACAGCCACTCGATCGGGGCGATCCCGGATTCGCCGAAGCTCGCGTTCGTCAGCTCGATGGTGTGGATGCTGTCCCAGCGCCACCGGGTCTGGTCGCTGCCCATCAGTCGCCCGGCCTCCGTCCACGCCTTCTCCGCGACGATCTCGAACATCGAGTCCCTGCTGCTCGTGCCGAGTTTCTTGTCGACCCACCAGGACGAGTCCTCGGCCTTCACCAGGTTCTGCACCACCGCGAACCACCGGTCGCCGCCCACCGGAGGGGCGGAGGCGGGGAGCTTGCGCCCGAACGCATCCTGCAGCAGGGTGCGCCAGAACACGTTGAAGTACGCCGCCGCCGGGCTGTCCGCGTCGTCGTGGAAGTTCCAGCCGGCCAGCAGCTGGGCCGCGCGGTACGCCCCGGACGACGGGTCGGCCTTGTCGCCGATGGCCCGGATGATCGGCACCAGGGTCGCGGCGTTCGCGTCGTACTTGTCGGCCTGGATGGCCGCGGAGTCCGCCGCGGTGATCTTCGTGCCCGCCGCAATCAGGGCGTCGAGCCGCACCTGGATCTGGTTGGCCCGGTAACCGTACTCCCAGTCCTTGGTGATGAGGTGCGGAAAGTCCGGCCCGACGGCGGCGTTGTTCGCGGTGACGATGACGCCGCTCGGCGGGTTGTAGACCGACGGGAGGTCGTCGTACGGGATGGTGCCTGTCCAGCCGTACGCGCTGGTCCAGCCGGGGACGGGCACGGTGCCGTCTCCGGATGCGCGGATCGGCACGCTGCCGGGCGCCTGGTAGCCGATGTTGCCGTCCACGTCGGCGTAAATGAGGTTCTGCGACGGAACCTGGAAGTTCGCGGCGGCCGCGCGGAAGCTGGTCCAGTCCGTCGCCGTGTCGAACGCGAAGATCGCGCCGGCGGTCGGCCCGGGAGTGAGCGCCGACCATTGCAGCGACAGCTGGAACTTCTGGGCGGGGACACCGAGCTTGCCCGCCTGGTCTTTCGCGATGATCCCGAACCCGTCGGTGAGGTCGGTGACGATCGGGCCGTGACGGGTGGATCGCACGGTGAGGTGCACGTCCTTCCCTCCGGCCACCCGGATCGTTTCCTTCCTGATAGTCAGGGGGACCTGCTGGCCGTCGTACTCGTATGTGTTCCCGGTGACCTTCTCCTCGTAGAGGTCGGCGACGTCCGGACCGAGGTTGGTGAAGCCCCAGGCGATGCGGTTGTTGTGCCCGATCACGACACCGGGCAGGCCGGAGAAGCTGAACCCGGCGACGTCGAACGGGCACTCCGGCCCGACGGTGCGGCAGTGCAGGCCGATCTGATACCAGACGGACGGCATGGTCGCGCCGAGATGCGGATCGTTCGCGAGCAGCGGCTTGCCGCTCGCGGTGTGCGCGCCGGAGACGACCCACGAGTTCGATCCGATGTCGCTCCCGGCCGGACCGAGCAGCGTGGGGAGGGACTCGAGGCTCGACGCGAGCTGGGTGAGCGCCGGCGCGTAGGCGGACGTGGTCGCCGTGGAGGCCGAGGTGGTGGGTGTGGCCGCCGCGCTGTCGCCCGCCGCACCGTCGCTCGCTGTGCCGTCGCTCGCGTCGGCCGCCGCATCCGATGTCGTCCGCTCCGGGTGCCCATTGCCCTCCGCGGTGATCGTCGGGTGGGTGGAGTACGGGTATCCCGGGTGCAGCTGCGCGATCTGCTGCGCGCTCAGCTTCGTGGACAGGAGCGCCCTGTCGATCTCGTCTTCGAGGTTGGAGCGGAGGTCCCACGCCATCGCCTTCAGCCACGCCACCGAGTCCGCGGGCGTCCACTTCTCCGGCGTGTAGCCCGGGTTCTGCAGGCCGAGCACCGCGTATTCGAGCGACAGCTCGGCGCCCGAGTGCCTGGCGAGGTAGGCGTTCACCCCGTCCGCGTAGTCCTGGTAGTAGCGCAGCTGCGTCTTGTCGAGCAGCTTCACCTCCTGCTCGGCGACCGTGCGCCAGCCGAGCGTGCGGATGAACGAGTCCGTCGGCACCTGGCTGGCCCCGAACATCTCGGCCAGCCGGCCGGAGGTGACGTGGCGGCGGAAGTCCATCTCCCAGAACCGGTCCTGCGCGTGCACGTAGCCCTGCGCGCGGAACAGGTCGTCGGCCGTCGACGCCTCGATCTGGGGGATGCCCGCGTCGTCCCGCGTGACCGTGACCGACGAGGACAGCCCGGGCACGTCGATCGTCCCCGAGGTCTGCGGGAACGACCGGACGACCGTCCAGATCCCGAGCCCGCCCGCGATGACCACCAGCACCAGCAGCACGGCGACGACGATGCCGATGACCCGCAGAACACGGTGGTGCCGTCGTAGTCGGGGTGTGTCGTCGCCCACGCGCCAGTCCTTCCGGTGGATGGTGTCCTGCGACTGTAACGCATAGGGGTGACGCCCAGAATGCCGCCACCGGCGTCCGTCAGTGTGCGTTCAGCCCCGCCCAGGCCATCCGCTCCAGCACCGGCCGCACCGTCGCCGCATCCACGCTGGTGCCGCCGACGCGGGCCGTGTGCGGGGTGGAGTTGATCAGACCGAACGCGGCCTGCACGCGCATCCGGAGCTCGTCGGGGGAGAGGGAGGGGTGCAGGCGGCCGAGCACGCGCATCCAGAGCTCGATGTAGCGGCGTTGCAGGCGGCGCACGGCGCGGCGCTCCTCCCCTGGAAGGGAGTCGAGGTCGCGGTCCTGCACGCGGATGGTGTCCGGTTCCGTCACGGCGAAGTCGACGTGGAAGACGATGAGGGCGCGCAGGGCGCTCGCCGGGTCGTCTGCTGCGTCTTCGACGCGGGTGCCTCCGTCGAGCAGGCGCTCGCTGACGCCAACGAGCAGCGCGGCGAGCACGGCCTGCTTGGACGCGAAGTGCCGGTACACCGCCGGTCCGCTGACTCCGGCGGCCGAGCCGAGGTCTTCGATGGAGACCCCGTTGAAGCCGCGTTCGGAGAAGAGGGTGGCCGCCGCGTCGAGCAGGGCGGCGCGCCGGTCGGCCTTGGCCTGGCTGCGCTGGGTGGGCCGGCCCGTGTCCTGCGCGGTGCCTGCGAGTTCCGTCATGGTCTGCTTCCGGGTGCTGGACTTTTGAGTTAATGAACACTAACCTAAATCCGAGTTAGTGACCACTAACCGAATGTCGACGACGACGAAGAGCGAGAAGCCGACGATGCCAACGCTGACCAGCGCCACACGCGCAACGGATGCCGGATACGAGCAGAACGAGGCCGCCCAGCGCGCCCTGGTGACCGAACTCCGCCAGCGCCTCGCCACCGCGGCGGCCGGGGGACCGGAGCGCTCCAGGGAACGGCACATCGCGCGCGGCAAGCTCCTGCCGCGCGAGCGCATCGACGCACTCCTCGACGACGGAAGCCCGTTCCTCGAGATCGCCCCGCTCGCCGCCACCGGGATGTACGACGACGAGTCGCCGGCGGCGGGAGTCATCGCCGGGATCGGCCTGGTGCACGGCCGCCACGTGCTCGTCATCTCCAACGACGCCACCGTCAAGGGCGGCACCTACTACCCGATGACGGTCAAAAAGCACCTCAGGGCGCAGGAGATCGCGCTCGAGAACAGACTGCCGTGCATCTACCTCGTCGACTCCGGCGGCGCATACCTGCCGATGCAGGATGAGGTGTTCCCCGACCGCGACCACTTCGGCCGCATCTTCTACAACCAGGCCAGGCTGTCCGCCGCCAAGGTGCCGCAGATCGCCGCCGTGCTCGGCTCGTGCACCGCCGGCGGAGCGTACGTGCCTGCGATGAGCGACGAGACCGTGATCGTGCGCAACCAGGGCACCATCTTCCTCGGCGGCCCGCCGCTGGTGAAGGCGGCGATCGGCGAGGTCGTCACGGCGGAGGAGCTGGGCGGCGGCGACCTGCACGCCAAGACCTCCGGCGTCGTCGACCACCTCGCCGAGAACGACAGGCACGCCCTGCAGATCGTGCGGGACATCGTCGCCACCCTGCCGGAGCCGGCGAGCCCGGCATGGGACGTGCATCCGGCCGTCGACCCCGTGGCCGACCCCGCCGAGCTGTACGGGGTGGTCCCCACCGACGTGCAGGCGCCGTACGACGTGCGCGAGGTCATCTCCCGCATCGTCGACGGCAGCGAGCTGCACGAGTTCAAGAAGGAGTACGGCACGACGCTGGTCACCGGGTTCGCTCGCATCCACGGGCATCCGGTGGGCATCGTCGCGAACAACGGGGTGCTGTTCAGCGAGTCGGCGCTGAAGGGCGCGCACTTCATCGAGCTGTGCGACCAGCGCGGCATCCCGCTGCTGTTCCTCCAGAACATCTCCGGCTTCATGGTCGGCCGGGACTACGAGGCGGGCGGCATCGCGAAGAACGGCGCCAAGATGGTCACCGCCGTCGCCACCGCGCGCGTCCCGAAGCTCACCGTCGTGATCGGCGGCTCGTTCGGCGCAGGCAACTACTCGATGTGCGGGCGGGCGTACTCCCCGCGCTTCCTCTGGATGTGGCCCGCCGCGCGCATCTCGGTGATGGGCGGTGCGCAGGCGTCGTCCGTGCTGGCGACGGTCAAGCGCGAACAGCTGGAGGGACGCGGCGAAGAGTGGTCGGCGGAGGCGGAGGCCGAGTTCAAGGCTCCGATCGCCGACCAGTACGAGCAGCAGGGCAGCCCGTACTACTCCACCGCCCGCCTCTGGGACGACGGCGTGATCGACCCGGCGGACACCCGCACGATCCTCGGCCTCGCCCTCGACGTCTGCTCCCGCACCCCGCTCCCCGACACGGCCTTCGGCCTCTTCCGGATGTGATCGCCGTGGCCTCCCACTCCACCAGCACTCCCTCAGCGACCGCCGCGCCCTTCGGCACCGTGCTCGTCGCCAATCGCGGCGAGATCGCCTGCCGCGTCATCCGCACCCTGCGCCGCCTGGGCATCCGGTCGGTGGCCGTCTTCAGCGACGCCGACCGGGATGCGCCCCACGTCGCCCTCGCGGACGTCGCCGTCCGCATCGGGCCGGCGCCGGCCTCCCAGAGCTATCTCGACATCGCCGCGATCGTGACCGCCGCGCGGGCCACCGGGGCGCAGGCCGTGCACCCGGGATACGGCTTCCTCTCCGAGAACGCCGACTTCGCCGCCGCCTGCGAGGCGGAGGGCATCGTCTTCGTCGGCCCCGGCGTGCACGCTCTCGACGTGATGGGCGACAAGATCGCCGCGAAACGGGAGGTCGAGGCGCACGGCGTGCCGACCATCCCGGGCATCGCGCGCCCCGGCCTGACCGACGACGAGCTGATCGCGGCCGCGGACGAGATCGGCTTCCCGGTGCTCGTCAAGCCGTCGGCGGGCGGCGGCGGCAAGGGGATGCAGTCGGTGCGGAACGCGGCAGACCTGCCGGAGGCGCTCGCCGCGGCCCGGCGCGTTGCTGCCGCGGCGTTCGGCGACGACACGCTGTTCCTCGAACGGCTGGTCGACATGCCCCGCCACATCGAGGTGCAGGTGCTCGCCGATCGGCACGGCTCCGTCGTGCACCTCGGCGAGCGCGAGTGCTCGCTGCAGCGCCGCCACCAGAAGGTGATCGAGGAGGCTCCGTCCCCGCTGCTCGACGCGGCCACCAGGGCGCGCATCGGCGAGGCGGCCTGCGCCGTCGCCGCCAGCGTCGACTACGTGGGGGCCGGCACCGTCGAGTTCCTGGTGTCCGACGCCGCCCCGGACGAGTTCTTCTTCATGGAGATGAACACCCGGCTGCAGGTGGAGCATCCGGTGACCGAGCTGGTGACCGGGCTCGACCTGGTGGAGTGGCAGTTGCGCATCGCCGCCGGCGAACCCCTCGGCTTCGCCCAGCAGGATGTGCGCCTGTCCGGCCACGCCATCGAGGCCCGGGTCTACGCGGAGAACCCGGAGCGCGGCTTCCTGCCGAGCGACGGCAGCGTGCTCGCCCTGCACGAGGCATCCGGCGACGGCGTTCGGGTGGACAGCGGCCTGGCCGCCGGGCTGCCCATCGTCACCGAGTACGACCCGATGCTCGCCAAGGTGATCGCCTGGGGTGCAGACCGCCGGGAGGCGCTTGCACGCCTCGACAGAGCCCTGGCAGACACCGCCATCCTCGGCGCCGTCACGAACGTGCGCTGGCTGCGCGACCTGCTCGCCGACGACGACGTGCGCGCCGGGCGCCTCGACACCACCATCATCGACCGGCGCTTCTCCGAGCAGGCGCCGACGGAGGCGAGCGAGCCCGAGCTGATCGCGGCGGCGCTGATCGCGCACCTCGACCGCATCGAGCGGGCGGAAGGTGCTGGCGCTACGGCCGCTGGCGCGGCGGGCGGCCTGTGGGCCACCCCATCCGGATGGCGGCTCGGCGAGCACCGGCCGACCCCGTACGACCTCGGAACGGCCACCGTGAACGTCACCGGCGACGCCGCGGCCCTCGACACCGCGACGGCGACGGTGACCGTGGATGCGCGCGACAGCGGGCAGGACGGCGCGCGGTCCTCCGCCACCCGCACGGGCGGGTTGCGTCTGCTGCCCCCCGCGTCGTCCGGTCAGCCTGCCACGGCGCTCCTGACCCTCGATGGCACGGTGACGGCGTTCCGCTACGCCAGGGACGGTGCAGCCATCTGGCTGGGCGCCGGGGGAGCGGCCAGGCAGCTGCGGCTGGTCGGCCGTGAGGAGCGGATCGCGCGCGACCTCGCCGGGCTCGCCCGGGTGGCCGGCGTCGCCGACCCCGAGCTGCGCACGCCGATGCCGGGAACGGTCGTCGCGGTCGCCGTCGCGAGCGGGGACCACGTCGAGGCGGGCGACACGGTGGTCACCGTGGAGGCGATGAAGATGGAGCACCGTCTGGTGGCTCCGCTCGCCGGGACGGTGCACGTTCGGGTCGCGCCGGGCGACCTCGTGAAGCTCGACCAGCTCGTCGCGAGCGTGGACGTAGACCCCACCCCATCCACCGCGCCGGCCGCGCCCACCGGCGGGCCGCGCGCATCCACAGGGCCGACACCATCGGCCACCACCCCGTGACCGTCGCACGACGACGATCCACCAGGAGACAGGGAACCCCATGACCATGCAGATGACCCGATCGGAAGCGGCGAACACCGATGTCGCCGGCTTCGAACTCACCGAGGAGCACCTGCGCCTGCGCGATCAGGTGCGGGACTTCGCCGACACCGTCGTCGCGCCCGCCGCATACGACTACGACACCCGTCGCAGCCTGCCGTACGACATCATCGCCGAGATGGGGAGGATGGGCCTGTTCGGGCTGCCGTTCCCCGTCGAGTACGGCGGCCAGGGCAAGGACTACCTCTCGCTCTGCCTCGCCGTCGAGCAGCTGGGTCGGGTCGACCAGTCGATCGGGGTGACCCTGGAGGCCGGGATCGGTCTCGGGGCGATGCCGATCTTCCGGAACGGCACGGAGGAGCAGAAGCAGGAGTGGCTGCCGATGCTGGCCCGCGGCGAAGCGCTCGCCGGGTTCGGCCTGACCGAGGCGGACGCCGGCTCGGACGCGGCGGGCACCAAGACCACGGCGGAGCTGCGCGACGGCGAGTGGGTCATCAACGGCTCGAAGCAGTTCATCACCAACTCGGGCAGCGAGATCACCAAGCTGGTCACAATCACCGCCGTCACCGGCGAGTCCGAGCGCCCGGACGGCTCCGTCAAGAAGGAGCTGTCCGCGATCCTGGTGCCGGTCGGGACGTCCGGTTTCGTGCAGGAGCCCTCCTACGACAAGGTCGGCTGGCACACCTCGGACACGCATCCACTGACCCTCACCGACGTGCACGTGCCGGAGGCGAACCTCCTCGGCGAGCGCGGTCGAGGTTACGCGAACTTCGTGCAGACCCTGGACGAGGGCCGCGTCGCGTTCGCCGCGCTCTGCACGGGTGCTGCGCAGGGCTGCCTCGACGAGGCGATCCGGTATGCGAAGAGCCGCAACGTGTTCGGCCGTCCGATCGGCGCCAACCAGTACATCGCGTTCAAGATCGCCAGGATGCAGGCCCGCGTGCACACCGCGCGCCTCGCGTACTACGACGCCTGCTTCAAGCTGATGGCGGGCAAGCCGTTCAAGATGGAGGCCTCGATCGCCAAGCTCACCTGCAGCGAGGCGGCGATGGACAACGCCCGCGACGCCACCCAGATCTTCGGCGGATACGGCTTCCTCAACGAGAACCCCGTCGCCCGCCACTACCGGGACTCCAAGATCCTGGAGATCGGCGAGGGCACCACCGAGGTCCAGCTCATGGTCATCTCCCGGGCCCTCGGCTTCAACGCCTGACACCGAAACACGCGAGTCCGGGAGCAGAGAAGAGGTCGACGGTGATTGACAAGGTGGTGGCGAGCGCGGAGGACGCGGTGGCGGACATCCCGGATGGCGCGTCGCTCGCAGTGGGCGGGTTCGGGCTGTGCGGTATCCCGAGCGCGCTGATCGCGGCGCTGCACGAGCGCGGTACGACGCAGCTCGAGGTCGTGAGCAACAACTGCGGCGTGGACGACTGGGGGCTCGGTATCCTGCTGGCGGACGGGCGCATCCGGAAGATGATCAGCTCCTACGTCGGCGAGAACAAGGAGTTCGCGCGGCAGTTCCTCTCCGGTGAGCTGGAGGTGGAGCTCACCCCGCAGGGCACCCTGGCCGAGAAGCTGCGGGCGGGCGGCGCCGGCATCCCGGCGTTCTTCACGCCGGCGGGCGTCGGGACGCAGATCGCCGAGGGCGGCCTTCCCCGCCGGTACAACGCGGACGGCTCGGTGGCCGTGGCGTCCGAGCCCAAGGAGGTGCGCAGCTTCGAGGGAGCCGACTACGTGCTCGAACGCTCGCTCACGCCCGACTTCGCCCTCGTCCACGCGGCGAAGGGCGACCGATACGGCAACCTCGTCTTCCACGCTGCGGCGATGAACTTCAACCCGCTCGCCGCGATGGCGGGGCGCATCACCATCGCCGAGGTGGAGGAGCTCGTGGAACCCGGCGACCTCGATCCCGGCTCCGTGCACATCCCGGGCATCTTCGTGCAGCGGGTGGTGCACGCGCCGGACGTGGAGAAGCGCATCGAGCGCAGGACAGTCCGTCTCGACGAGGGGAGCACCCGATGAGTCTCAGCCGCACCGAACTCGCCGCCCGGGTGGCCCGCGAACTGCGCAACGGCCAGTACGTCAACCTCGGGATCGGGATGCCCACCCTCATCCCGAACTACATCCCGGACGACGTGGAGGTGATCCTGCACTCCGAGAACGGCGTGCTCGGCGTCGGCCCGTACCCGGAGGAGTCCGCCGTCGACCCCGACCTCATCAACGCGGGCAAGGAGACGGTCACCGTCAACCGCAGCGCGGCGTTCTTCGACTCGTCGCTGTCGTTCGGGATGGTGCGCGGCGGCCACGTCGACGTCGCCGTGCTCGGCGCGATGGAGGTCTCGCAGAACGGCGACCTCGCCAACTGGATGATCCCCGGCAAGATGGTCAAAGGGATGGGCGGGGCGATGGACCTCGTGTTCGGCGCCAAACGCCTCATCGTCATGATGGAGCACGTCGACAGGGAGGGGCGGCCGAAGATCGTCGCCGAGTGCTCGCTGCCGCTGACCGGAACGGGATGCGTCGACCGCGTCATCACCGACCTCGCGGTCATCGACGTGGTGCGGGAGGGCGACGGCTCCACCGCGCGGCTCGTCCTGCGCGAGACGGCGCCGGGCGTCACGGTCGACGAGGTGATCGCCGCGACGGGCGCACCGCTGACCGTCGAGCTGACCGGCGAGGGGAGTGAATTATGAAGGAGATCGAGCAGCGCGGGCTCTACTTCGAGGAGTTCGAGGAGGACACCCGCTACCTGCACCGTCCAGGACGCACCGTGACGGAGGCGGACAACGTCTTCTTCACCACGCTCACGATGAACACGCAGGCGCTGCACCTCGACGCCGCCTGGTCGGCCACCCAGCCGTTCGGGGAGCGGCTGGTGAACTCGATGTTCACCCTGGCGACACTGGTCGGCGCCTCCGTCGCCCAGCTCACGCAGGGCACGATCGTGGCGAACCTGGGCTTCAGCGACGTGACCTTCCCGCATCCACTGCACCACGGGGACACCCTCTACTCGGAGACGGTCGTGGTCGCCAAGCGGTTGTCGTCGTCGCGCCCCGGCCAGGGCATCGTCACGCTGGCGCACACCGGGCGCAACCAGGACGGCACGGTCGTCGCGACCGCCACCCGCCAGGTGATGATGTGGTGCAAGGACGCGCACCTCGACCTGGGCGGAGCGGGCGGGGGCGACGAGTGAGCGGGGGAGTGTTCGCGTTCGGTCCCGCCCTGCTGTTCTGCCCGGCGGATCGTCCTGAACGGTACGGGAAAGCGCTGGAACGCGCCGACGCCGTCATCATCGACCTCGAAGACGCCGTCGCCCCGTCCCGTCGCACCGTGGCACGGGAGGCGCTCGCCGCCTCCGACCTCGACCCGGAACGCGTCATCGTCCGCGTCAATCCGGCAGGCACCTCCGACCACGCCGCCGACCTGTCTGCGCTCGCCGCGACGCCCTACAGCACGGTGATGCTGCCGAAGGCGGAATCGGTCGCCGACCTGCGCGACCTCGGCGGTCTCGCGGTGATCGCGCTGTGCGAGACGGCGGCCGGGGTGCTCGCCGCCCCGCGGCTCGCGACGGCGGGCGAGGTCGTCGCGCTGATGTGGGGTGCGGAGGACCTGGTGGCGTCGCTCGGCGGCACGTCGAGCAGGCACGCCGACGGCCGCTACCGGGATGTCGCCGTGCACGCCCGCTCGGCGGTGCTGCTCGCCGCCGGGGCCGCGGGGATCGCCGCGGTCGACACCGTCCACCTCGACATCGACGACCTCGCCGGGCTCGCGGCGGAGGCGGAGGATGCCGCGGCGGTCGGGTTCGCCGCGACCACGTGCATTCACCCCGGGCAGGTGGAGACGATCAGGGCGGCGTACCGTCCGACCGACGACCAGGTGCGGGATGCGCGGGAGCTGCTGGATGCCGCGGCGGACGCGGGCGGCGTGTTCCGTTTCGGCGGCCGGATGGTGGACGGACCGGTGATCGCGCACGCCCGTTCGGTGATGGAGCGCGCCCGGCGGTGACCCGCGTGAGCGGTCCGTTTTCGTGTGTTCGGGCCCGATTTGCGCACGAATCCGACGCCATCCGGTTTCGTGATGAAACTGTGACCAAGCATTGTGTAACAGTTCACCGCGATTGTCCCTGGCCCGTCGGACGTATGCCTTACGCTGCAAGTAAGTATCGGGGAACCGGGGTCCTCGAATCGATTCGAACCGCACGGAGTAAGGGGGAGGGAACATGCCACAGCTGTTACCTCTCCGTCTGCGTGATACGGTCGCGCGACGCGGAGCCACCCCGGTGGAGCCCGCGGATGGTGCCGACGCCGGTCAGACTGCCCGGCCGTCCACGGTCGCGCGCGGTGCGTCCGCTCGCGGTGGCGCCGGAGCGCGGTCGGTGGGAACGGTCGAGACCGGAGCTTTCGAGACGGGCGCTTTCGAAGCCGGCACCCCGGAAGAGGTGCTGACCGAGTCGATCGGCGTCGAGACCGCTGCCATGCCTGCCCTCGATCCGGCCCTCGAACGCACGGGCCCGCTGTCGATCATCGCGCCCCGCCGCATCGGCGAGAGCGACCTCGCGGTCTACCCGCTGTCGCTCGGCGCCAGCGTCTTCGGCTGGACGGCCGACGGCGACACGTCGCTGCGCATCCTGGACAGGTTCGCGCACCTCGGCGGCAACTTCATCGACACGGCGGACAGCTACGTCGGCGGCCGCAGCGAAGTGCTCATCGGCAAGTGGATGCGCGAGCGCGGCAACCGCGACCAGGTGGTCGTCGCCACGAAGGTCGGCCGCCACCACGAGAACCCGGGCCTCGGTTCGGTCAGCATCGTGCGCGCCGTCGAGGCGTCGCTCGAACGTCTGCAGACCGACCACATCGACCTGCTCTACTTCCACGACGACGACCCGGATGTGCCCCTCGAAGACAGCCTTGCGACGGTCGAGTGGCTGATCGAGTCCGGCAAGGTCCGGTACCTCGCCGCGTCCAACTTCAGCGCGGACCGCCTCATCGAGGCGCGCATCCTGTCGTCGACGGGCTTGCCCAAGTTCATCGCGGTGCAGACGCAGTACAACCTGATGCACCGCACCGAGTTCGAGAGCGCACTGCGCATCGTCGCCGCGGCCCAGGGCCTCGCCGTGATGCCGTACTACGCGCTCGCGAACGGGTTCCTCACGGGCAAATACCGCAGCAAGGGCGACCTGAACGCCGACGCCCGCAGCATCCGGGCCGCCGCATACGTCAACCGCAAGGGCCAGCGCGTCCTCGCCGCCCTCGACCGCATCGCGGCCGAGCAGCAGGTCACGCCCGCGAGCATCGCCATCGCCTGGCTCCTCGCCAAGCGCAACGTGGTCGCACCGGTCGCCAGCGCCAGCCGCCCCGAACAGGTGGATGCGCTCATGGTCTCGGCAGGCATCCGCCTCACCAGGGCCAACATGCTCGAACTCGACCGCGTCTCCGAGTAGCTCAGGCGCGGCGCGCAACGCCGTCCGCTCAGGCGGAAATGTCGCTCGATACCGCCCACGATCTCCGCTCCAGCGGAGTCGCGCGCGGCGTGTCGGGCGAGAACTCCGCCGTTACGCCTCCGCGAGGATGCGGTCGAGTGAGCGGTGCAGCGCGGCTCCCGCCGCGATCGCGTCGCCGACGTAGCCGCCGGCGAGCGCGCCATCCCGCGCGAGGATCAGGTCGTCTGCGGCGTCGCCCGGTCGCGGGTGGCCGATGTCGCGGAACAGTTCTTCGATGCGGCGCGCGTACCAGTCGCGGTGGGTGCTGACCGCGACGCGCACCGGGTGGGTCTCGTCGGCGAACTGCGCTGCGGCGTTGATGAACGGGTCACCGTGGAATCCGGGGCGCACCGCTTCGAGGTTGATCGAGTCGACCAGAGCGCGGGCGATCGTGCGCGGGTCGTGGCCTTCGCGTTCCTGCTCGTCGAACCAGTCGCGCACCTGCTTGTCGCGGCCTTCGACGTACGCGATGATCAGCAGGTCTTTCGAGCGGTAGTGCTTGTAGAACGTCGCTTTGGTGACGCGCGCTCCCGCGATGATGCGGTCGACACCCACCGTGTGGATGCCTTCCTGGTAGAAGAGCTCGTCTGCCGTCGCGAGGATCTTGACCTTCGACGGCGCGGGCGGCCGGATGGTCGCTCGGGCACTTACGACCATCCGGCACGACTCCTTCACTGCGGAGGGCGGTCGGGTCCGCCCTCGTGATTCTGCTCCGACGTAGGGACCCGTCGAAGCGCTGTGACACCAGTATATAGTAGACAGACCAGTCTGTTTGTCCTCATTTCGTGCCAAAGGATTCCTGGGCCGCTGGCGTAGGGTGGAAGGGATGAACAGCGCAGTCGACCTCCCGCTCGGTCTGGCCGACCTCTCTTTCGCCGCATCCGGCGACGCGCTGGTCAGGCGCACCGTCCTGCCGAGCGGCGTCCGCATCCTGAGCGAGCAGGTGCCCGGCGCCCGCAGCGCCACTCTCGGATACTGGGTCGCCGTGGGCTCCCGCGACGAAGTGGATGCGATCCCCGCCACCCCGGCACATCCGGCGTCCGGCGGCGCTCCCGCCACACCCGCGCTCCCGGCCGTCCCCGCGAGCTTCGGGTCCACGCACTTCCTCGAGCACCTCCTGTTCAAGGGCACTCCGACCCGGACGGCACTCGACATCGCCATCTCCTTCGACTCGGTCGGCGGAGAGCACAACGCGATGACGGCCAAGGAGTACACCTGCTACTACGCCAAGGTGCAGGACCGCGACCTGCCGATGGCCGTCGAGGTCATCGCCGACATGCTCACCTCCTCGCTCCTCGACCCCGTCGAGTTCGAGAACGAGCGCGGCGTCATCCTCGAAGAGCTGTCGATGGCCGAGGACGATCCGGCCGACGTGGCCAACGAGCGGTTCTTCGAGGCGGTGCTCGGCGCGCATCCACTCGGCCGTCCGATCGGCGGCAGCCCGCAGACCATCCGCGAGGCGACCAGGGATGCGGTGCTCGCGCATTATCGCGCCAACTACCGTCCCCAGGACCTCGTCATCACGGCGGCGGGCGCCGTCGACCACGACCTTCTCGTCTCGGGCGTCGAGCGCGCACTCGTCGCGGCGGGCTGGGACCTGAGCGTGGAGGCGTCCCCGGTCGAGCGCCGCGCATCCACTGCCGCCGCCATCGAGCGCGGCGCGTCGATCGTCGCCGTCCAGCGCCCCACCGAGCAGGCCAACCTCCTCATCGGCGTCCCCGGCATCGTCGCCACCGACGAGCGCCGCACCACGATGGGCGTGCTCAACTCCATCCTCGGCGGCGGGATGTCGTCCCGGCTCTTCCAGGAGGTGCGCGAGAAGCGCGGTCTGGCGTACGCCGTGTACTCGTTCTCCGGCGCATACTCCGACGCCGGGATCTTCGGCCTCTACGCGGGATGCGCTCCCGCAAAGGCCACGCAGGTCGCCGAGCTGATGCTCGGCGAGCTGCACCGCCTCGCCGACGGCGGCGTCACGCCGGACGAGATGCGCCGCGCCGTCGGCCAGCTGTCCGGGGGCGCCGCCCTCGCCCTCGAGGACTCCGACACCAGGATGTCTCGGCTCGGCAGAGCCGAGATCAGCCTGGGCGAGTTCTCCGACCTCGATGAGAGCCTCCGGCGCCTGCACCTCGTCACCGCCGACGATGTGCAGAGCCTCGCCACCGACCTGGCGAGCCGACCGGTCTCCATCTCCGCGGTGGGGAGCGTGACCGACGACCAGTTCGCCGGCCTCGCTCCGTGACCCACCGCTTCCATCCGTACCTCCGAAAGGCTTCCCGGTGCCCCATTACCTCTATCTCGTTCGCCACGGTGAGCAGCAGGATGCAGAACACGGCCTCCCCGACGGCCCGCTCTCGCCGCGTGGCAAGCGTCAGGCCCAGCTGGTCGCTGAACGGCTGAGCGGCGTGCCGTTCACCGGCATGTACCACTCACCGCTGAATCGCGCGGCGGAGACGGCAGCGATCATGGCGGAGCGGATGCCCGCACTGACGCCGGAGCCGTCGAGCCTGCTGTTCGACTGCATCCCGTCCGGGCCGACCCCGGACATGCCGAAGGCGTTCGAGTCGTTCTTCGGCAACGTCACGGACGCGGAGATCGAGGCGGGGCGGGCGCAGATGGACGACGCGGTCGGCGAGTTCCTCACGCCGGCGCTCGGCGACAGGCACGATCTGCTCGTCACCCACAACTTCGTCATCGGCTGGTTCGTGCGGCACGTCTTCGACGCTCCGGCGTGGCGGTGGCTGGGACTCAACCAGGCCAACTGCGGGCTGACCATCATCCGGGTGCGCTCGGCGAAGCCGCCGGTGCTCGTCGTCCACAACGATCTCGGGCACCTGCCCGTCGAGCTGCGCACGGGCCTGCCGGAGCTGCAGCCGGTCTAGTCGCGGGGCGCCTCGCGCGCTGCAGTCACAGCTGCTTGAGGAACCAGTCCGTCGCGTTGGGGTTGTCGTTGTACGGCTGGATGTTCTCGTAGCCGTGCGACCGGTACAGCCCGCCGGCCGCCTCCAGGCTGGCGTTGGTGTCGAGCACCACTTCGGTCGCACCGAACCCGCGCGCCCGGTGCTCCAGCTCGGACAGGATCGCGCGCCCCAGCCCCTGTCCGCGGTGCGCGGGTGCGACCCACAGGTGCTTGATCTCGTAGCGCACCACCGGCAGCTCGGGGTCGGCGTCGGCGAGCGGGACGCTGAGCTCTCTCACGCCGCCGCAGCCGGCCTCGCCGTCCTCGTCGTACGCCAGCAGGAACACCCCGGCGGGTGGCACGAACTGGCTGGGGTCGGGGAAGGTCGTGCGGTATGCGCCCTGCGACGCGGGGAAGGAGACCGCCCGCTCCGCGAAGTAGTCGCTGAGCATCCGGTGGGCGGTCGCATCCGTGACGGCGACATCAGCAAAAGACACCATCGCCCCAGCGTAGTTCCGTGGCGGGCGTGTGCCGCGCATCCCGGATCTTTCCCAGAGGCGCGGCGGGTAGATTGGTCTGGTGACTATTCGCGTAGCCGTCGCTGGGGCGACCGGAAAACTGGGCAGCGTCGCCGTGCGGCTGATCGAGGAGGCCGACGACGTCGAACTCGTCGCCAGCCTCGGCTCCCGCTCCCCGCTGGAAGACATGCTCGGTGCAGACGTGCTGGTCGACATGACCCTCCCGGCGGTCAGCCCCGGCATCGTCGCCTTCGCGGTCGACAACGGGCTGAACGTGCTCGTCGGCACCTCCGGATGGTCGGCCGACCGCATCCTGGACCTCGAGCGCCGCGTGGCCGCCCACGAGGGCGTTGGCGCCGTCGTCATCCCCAACTTCTCGCTCGGCTCCGCTCTCGGAACCGCCTTCGCGACGGTCGCCGCCCGGTTCTTCGACTCCATCGAGATCATCGAGGCCCACGGACCAGGCAAGGTCGACTCGCCCTCCGGCACCGCGGTGCGCACCGCCGAGCTGATCGGCGCAGCCCGAGCGGAACGCGGCCCCGTGGATGCCCCGCACACCGACCAGCGCGCCCGCGGCCAGCAGGTGGCGAGCGTCCCCATCCACAGCCTCCGGATGCGCGGGATCGTCGCGCAGCAGCAGGTCGTCTTCGGCGGCGCGGGGGAGACCCTGACGATCCGGCACGACACCGTCGGCTCCGAGTCGTACGAGGCGGGCATCCTGCTCGCGCTCCGCGCTGCGGCGTCGACCGTCGGCGTCACGGTCGGGCTCGACAAGCTGATCGACCTGGGCATCGCGGAGCCCGACGGCGAGCCGCCCCGGCCCACCGTGCGCGAGACGGCGTAACGGCCGTGCGGAACCGTATCGCCGCCATCGTCATGGCGGTCATCCTCGCGGTCTACTTGGTGCTCGTCCTGCAGCGCGCCGTCATGCTCATGGCGACCGGCGAGGGCATCGCGATCGCGATGGGCGTCGCGCTGCTCGCGCTGCCGATCGTGGCGGCGTGGGCGATCGGCCGGGAGCTGCTGTTCGGCGCCCGCACCGAGAAGCTGGTCAAGATCCTGGATGCGGAGGGCGGCCTCCCCGTCGAAGACCTCCCCGTCCGCGCCAGCGGCCGTCCCCTGCGCGACGCGGCCGACGAGGAGTTTCCTCGCTACAAGGCCGAGGTGGAGGCGCAGCCGGAGAGCTGGCGCGCGTGGTTCCGGCTCGGGCTCGCCTACGACGCGTCCGGCGACCGCAAGCGGGCGCGCTCCGCCCTGCGCGAGTCGATCCGACTGTACCGCACGGAGCAGCGCGCGGCGTAGCAGGCCGCAGAGCGGCGCACCGCCCAGCAGCCGCAGCCGCGACTACCGCTTCGCGACCAGCCGCTCCATCGCATCCCGCACCGTCGGCTCGGAGAACACGAACCCGTCGTCGAGCAGCTTCTGCGGCACCACCTTCTGGCTGGCCAGCAGCAGCTCGCGTCCGGCGTCGCCGAGTGCCAGCGTGATCGCCTTGGCGGGCAGAGGCAGTCCGTACGGCCGCCGCAGCGTCGCCGCGAGCGCGCGCAGCACCGTGTCGGCCGTCGCCGGTGTCGGTCCTGCCACATTCACCGGTCCGTGCAGCGTCGAGTCGAGCAGGTGCACGATGGCCGCGGCCTCGTCGTGCAGGCTCACCCACGGCCAGTGCTGGCCGCCGCCCGCGATCGGCCCGAGCAGCCCGAGACGTCCGGCGGGGAGCAGCGGCTTCATCGCGCCCCCGCGCCCGACGACCACGCCGGTCCGCACCGTGACCACGCGCGTCTTCTCCGGCGCGAGGTGCGCGGCGGACTCCCACGCCTCGACCACGTCGGAGAGGAAGCCCGTGCCCTTGATCGCCGTCTCCGTCAGCTTCTGGCCGGGCCGGTCGCCGTAGAACCCGACGGCCGAGCCGCTCACGAACACCGCGGGGGGAGAGCCGGCCATCCGCATCGCGTCCGTCAGGGTGTGCGTGGCCTCCAGGCGCGAGGCGAGGATGGTCCGCTTCCACGCGGGCGTCCACGGCAGGCGGCTGATGGATGCGCCGGACAGGTTGACCACCGCATCCACTCTGTCCATCAGCGTGAAGTCGATGATGCGGGCGGCGGGCGCCCAGTTGTATTCGTTCGCGGCCGACGGCGCACCGCGGACCAGTCTCAGCACCTCGTGCCCCTGCGCAGCCAGCTGTGCGGTGACCTCGGTGCCGATCATGCCGGAGGCGCCCGCGATGAGCACCCTCATCGGCTAGACCAGGGTGGCGTCGATGGTGATCGGGATGCCGACCAGCGCGCGGGAGACGGGGCAGCCTGTCTTCGCTTCGTCGGCGAGTCGGTTGAAGTCCTCGACCGAGAGACCGGGCACGGTCGCCTCGACCACCAGGTGGCTGCCGGTGATGCCCTCCGCGGGGTCGAAGCCGACGTGCGCGGTGACCTGGAGGCGCTCCGGGGTGGTGCCGAAGCTGCTGAGGGCGTTGGAGAACGCCATCGAGAAGCACGCGGAGTGCGCGGCGCCGAGCAGTTCCTCGGGCGTCGTCACGTCGCTGGAGCCCTGCGAGCGGGCGGCCCAGGTGACGGGGAACTGTGCGGAGTGCGACGAGTCGAGGGTGACCTCGCCGGAGCCGGACTTCAGGTCGCCGGTCCAAACGGTTGTCGATGCGCTCGTGACTGCCATGTGTGGTCCTCCTCGTTGTTCCCCCGCACGGTGCGCGGACGGTTCGACCAGCCTAATCGCGCCCCCAGACACCGAGGCAGGGCGTACGGGGGATTCCCTGGTATTCGTTCAGGCGGCTGCGACGCCGCCGCGGCGGATCACGCCGGCGCGCACGAGCAGCAGGTAGATCTGGCAGCCGAGGCAGTATCCGAAGACGGAGTTGAGGAAGGCGGCGACGAACGCCAGCGCCGCGGCGATCGGGAGCATGGCCGGCACCCCGAGCAGGTGCAGGAGCAGGCCGAGCCCGGTGACGACCAGCCCGACCCCCTGGGCGAAGGTCGGGGGAGCAGGGTCCTCGAGCTCTGCTGGCGGCGCGAGCCTGGGGCGCACGACGGTGCGGAACAGCGCGCCGTACGGGTGGCGCCGGATGCCGGCGAACGCACCCCAGGCGAAGAGCAGTGCGATCACGAGCAGCAGCCAGAACGCCGCCGTCGTCGCGCCGACCAGGCCGAGGAACACGTCGATGAGGAGGAGCACGGCCGTGATGCCCGCCCCGAAGCGGGGCGATCGGGGGTCGATCCCGGCGCGGACGGTGGGTGTCTGTTCAGGCGTTGACATGGTCGCTCCCGGTGATCTGGTCGATGGTGATGCGCACCTCGTCGGCGCGGGCCGCCCCTCCGATGCGTGCGCGGATGGCGCCGGAGGTGTCGAGCACGAGGGTGGTGGGCGTCTGCAGCACGCCGAAGCGCGAGGCGAGGTCCGGACGGTGGGTGAGGTCCACATCCACGTGGGCGACGCCCGGCCGCTCGTCGGCGATGCCGCTCAGGATGCGGGCGGTCGCCGTGCACGGCGCGCAGAACTCGGTGGAGAACTGGAGGAGCGTCGCGGCGCTGCCGAAGGTGGGGGCTCCGACCTCTGCGGCCGTGACGACACGCGTCTGCCTGGCGGTGCGGACGCGTCCGGTGGTCCTGCGCCAGAGCAACCCGCCCACCGTGGCGGCGACGACGAGCGCGACGAGCACGGCGGCCGCTTCCCAAGCGTTCATGGACCGTGACGTTACGCCCGCTGGGGCACCGGATGCGGAGTGTGACGGCGGATGACGCAGGCGCATGTGGATAACGGGGACTGTCCACAGATCCGACGAGGGGGAGAGCGCCCGGAGCGACCGACCCGATAACCTTGAGCCATGTCGAACTCCGCGAATCCGTTCGGCCAGGTCCTCGTGGCCCTGGTCACCCCGTTCACCGCCGATGGCGAGGTCGACTGGGCCGGCGTGGAGAAGCACATCGACGACGTGATCACCGCGGGGGCAGACGGCATCGTCGTCACCGGCACGACCGGGGAGACCTCCACCCTCACCGACCACGAGAAGCTGCGGCTGGTCGAGGTCGGCAAAGACGTGGCGGCCGGTCGCGCCAAGATCATCACGGGCGGCGGCTCCAACGAGACGGCGCACGCCATCCAGCTCTATCAGCAGAGCGAGAAGGCGGGGGCGGACGGCGTGATGATCGTCACTCCCTATTACAACAAGCCCACCCAGGCGGGCATCCTCACCCACTTCCGGCTCATCGCGGACTCCACCGACCTTCCGGTGATCCTCTACGACATCCCCGGCCGCACCGGCGTCCCGATCAAATACGAGACCATCCTCCGCATCGCCAAGCACCCCAACGTGCTCGCCATCAAAGACGCGAAGGGCGATTTCAGCGAGGTCAGCCGGGTGCTCAACCAGACCGACCTGCTCTACTTCTCCGGCGACGACGCCAACGTGCTCCCGCACCTGGCCATCGGAGCAACGGGCCTCATCGGCGTCACGGCCAACATCGCCGCGCGGCCGTACCGCCAGATCGTGGATGCGGTCAACGCGGGCGATCTCGCCACTGCCACCGCGGCGCACCAGAAGCTCGAACCGCTGGTGCGCGCCGTCATGACGCACGTGCCGGGCACGGTCGCCGCGAAGTACATCCTGCACGGCCTCGGCCGCATCTCCAGCCCGCGCGTGCGCCTGCCGCTCGTCGGTCCGGAGGAGTGGGAGGCTGCTCAGATCGAAGACGAGCTCGACCTCGTCAAAGACATCCCCGGTGTCGACTTCTCCAACTTCCGGCCGGATCGCAACGCCGCAGCAGGCGGTGCTCTGCCCCGAATCGCCGGAACAACTCGATAGGCCGCTGCGATTGCACGGCGTGAACCACAACAGGCGCACAGCGCCGGTATCTGTTTAGGAGGGCACATGCCCAACCTCGTCTCCGACCCGCCCGCACTCGAACCGGGCACCCTCAGGATCATCCCCACCGGCGGCCTGGGGGAGATCGGCCGCAACATGACGGTCTTCGAATACGAGGGCAAGCTCCTCATCGTCGACTGCGGCGTCCTCTTCCCCGAAGAGAACCAGCCCGGCGTCGACCTGATCCTGCCCGACTTCGCACCGGTCCGCGACCGGCTCGACGACGTGGTGGGCGTCGTGCTCACGCACGGCCACGAAGACCACATCGGCGCCGTGCCATATCTGCTCAAGCTGCGCAGGGACATCCCGCTCATCGGCTCCGGCCTCACCCTCGCTCTGGTGGAGGCGAAGCTCAAGGAGCACCGCATCCAGCCGTACAGCCTCACCGTCAAGGAGGGGCAGGTCGAGCAGCTCGGGCCGTTCTCGCTCGAGTTCGTGGCCGTCAACCACTCGATCCCGGATGCGCTCGCCGTCGCGATCACCACGCCGGCCGGCGTCGTGCTGCACACCGGCGACTTCAAGATGGACCAGCTCCCGCTGGACGACCGCCTGACCGACCTGCGGGCCTTCGCCCGCCTCGGCGAGAAGGGCGTCGACCTGTTCCTGGCCGACTCCACGAACGCCGACGTGCCCGGCTTCACCCCGCTCGAACGATCCATCGGTCCCGTGCTCGACAACGTCATCGCCCGCGCTCCGCGCCGCGTGATCGTCGCGAGCTTCTCCAGCCACGTGCACCGGGTGCAGCAGGTGCTCGACGCCGCGGCCGCCAACGGACGACGCGTCGCGCTGCTCGGCCGTTCGATGGTGCGCAATATGGGCATCGCCGCCGACCTCGGCTACCTCAAGGTGCCGGAGGGCGTGCTGATCGACTACAAGAAGGCAGCCGACCTGCCGGACGACGAGATCGTCTACATGTCCACCGGCTCGCAGGGAGAGCCGATGGCCGTGCTCGCGCGCATGGCCAACCTCGACCACCAGATCGAGATCGGCCAGGGCGACACGGTCATCCTGGCGTCCAGCCTCATCCCGGGCAACGAGAACGCGGTGTACCGCGTGATCGACGGCCTGACCAAGCTCGGCGCGAACGTCGTGCACAAGGGCAATGCCAAGGTCCACGTCTCCGGGCACGCGGCCGCGGGCGAGCTGCTCTACTGCTACAACATCCTGAAGCCGAAGAACGTCATGCCGGTGCACGGCGAGTACCGTCACCTGGTCGCGAACGCGCGTCTGGCGATGGACACCGGCGTCCCGGAGCAGAACACCATCCTCGCCGAAGACGGCACCGTGATCGACCTGCGCGACGGAGTCGCCCGGGTCGTCGGCCAGCTCGACCTCGGCTTCGTCTACGTGGACGGTTCGAGCGTCGGCGAGATCACCGACGCCGACCTCAAAGACCGCAGGATCCTCGGCGAAGAGGGCTTCATCTCGATCATCGTCGTGGTCGAGGCGGCCACCGGCCGCATCGTCACGGGCCCGGAGATCCACGCGCGCGGCTTCGCCGAAGACGACGCCGTGTTCGACGCGGTCAAGCCGAAGATCGCCTCCGCGCTGGCGGAGGCGGCCCACAACGGTGTCCGCGACTCGCACGCGCTCTCGCAGGTCGTGCGCCGCACCGTCGGTCGCTGGGTCAACACCAGCTACCGCCGTCGTCCGATGATCGTTCCGCTCGTGATCGAGGCGTGACGGGCTAGCGAACAAGCCGCCGGGGGGTGGCCCCTCGTCCGCGTCGCGGGCGAGGGACTAGATAACTCAAAGAAGAAAGCAGGAACAGTGGGGGTAACGCGACGATGGGTCTTTCCCATCATCCGTCTGGTTCTCGTCGCAGTGGTTGCGGCGGCGCTCGTCAAACTGGCGTTCTTCGGTGACGGCCCATCGGCGTCCGATCCGCTGCAGCCGACCGCCGAGCTGAGCGATCCGACCGTGGCCGTGCAAACCGGCACGATCGTCAACGATGTGACCGTGAGCGGTTCCATCGTCGCCGATCCCGCCGCACCGGTCAGGGCCACGGCCGCCGGTGTGGTCGACGAGGTGCAGGTCGCCGTCGGCGCCGCGGTGGAGGCCGGAGCGACGCTCTACGACATCAAGGTGGAGACGCCACGCGACCCGGTCGAGACGACAGGGCCCGATGGCGTTCCCGTCGTCACGCAGCCGAAGCCCGCTGTCAGCTACGTCGAGGTCACCGCCCCGATCGGCGGCATCGTCAGCGCTCTGCCGGTCATCCCCGGCCAGTCGGTGGCGGTCGGCGAGGCGACGGGCGGCATCGCGCCTCCCACGTTCTCGGCCACGGCATCCCTGCCGTCCGCCCAGCAGTACCGGTTGCTCAACCGACCGACGGAGGCCGTGGTGACCATCAAGAACGGCCCGGCGCCGTTCACCTGCACCGGCCTCAGCATCACCACGCCCGCCGCGACCGCCGACACGGCACAGACCCCGCCGGCCGGCTCCGAGCAGCAGGGCGGCGGAGGCGCATCCGGATCGTCGACCACCGTCCGCTGCGCGATCCCGGCCGGCGTCACCGTGTTCGCGGGTCTCTCCGCCGACCTCACCATGTCCGGCGGCCGGGCGGAGGGCGTGCTCACCGTTCCCACCACGGCCATCAAGGGCACGGCCGAGAAGGGCATCGTCTTCCTGCCGGACCCGAAGGGCGGGGCGCCGAAGGAGGTCGCCGTGACCCTCGGTCTCACCGACGGTACCGCCGTCGAGGTCCGCGGCGGGGTGAAGGAGGGCGACACGATCCTCGAGTTCGTCCCTGGCGCACCGATGCCCGACGAGAACGGGTGCGTCACCGGGCCCGACGGCTCGATGTCCTGCGCGTCGGTCGGCTCGTGACCCTGCTGCGACTCGAGGGTGTGACCAAGACGGTCGACATCCCGGACGCCGAGCCGCTGACCATCCTGCACGGCGTCGACCTCGTCGTCGAACACGGGGAGCGCACCTCGATCGTCGGGCGTTCCGGCTCCGGCAAGTCCACCCTGCTCAACATCCTGGGCCTGCTGGATGCGCCGACCTCCGGGGTGTTCGAGTTCGACGGCCGATCGGTCGCCCGGCTGAGGTCGGGTGCGCGCGATCGGCAGCGCGGTGCGGACGTCGGCTTCATCTTCCAGCAGTTCAACCTGCTGTCGGGGCGTTCCGCGCTCGAGAACGTGATGACCCCGCTGCTCTACGCGAGCGGGCGCCGGTTCTGGCGGCGCAGGGCCATCGCCGCCGAGATGCTCGACAAAGTCGGGCTGGGCCACCGCCTCGACACGATGCCGGAGAAGCTCTCCGGCGGTGAGCAGCAGCGCGTCGCCATCGCCAGAGCCCTCGTGCGCGAACCGCGCCTCATCCTCGCCGACGAGCCGACCGGCGCCCTCGATGTGGAGACGGGGACCTCGGTGATGGGGCTCCTCGACACCGTCGCGACCGACTACGGCGCAGCTCTCGTCACCATCACGCACGACCCGGCGATCGCGGCGCTCGCCGACGAGCGGCACCGGCTGGACGCCGGCCGGCTGCATCCGGTCGAGTCCGGCGCGGAGGTGCCGGCGTGAGGGCGGTCGAGTCGGTCTGGGGCGCGATCGTCGAAGCCTGGCAGGAGGTGCGCATCCACCGGGTGCGCGTGCTGCTGTCACTGATCGGCGTCGCCGTCGCGGTGTGCGCGCTGAGCTCCGTCGTCGGGCTCGCGAACATCGCGCAGCAGGGCCTCACGGAGTCCAACGAGCGGTTCGGCGGCCGGCCGGCGCTGCTGTCCGTCTCCGCGTCGTACGGCCCGGACGGCACGCCGCTCGTGGGGGGAGGGCTGCCCCAGGCGTGGGCCGGGGTCGTCGAACGCCACAAGATCGAGTACACCTCGTCCGTGCGCCCATTCGGGATGCGCGTGCAGTTCCGCGGAGGCGTCGCCGAGGTCAACACCACGGCCGTCGACCAGCCGTATGCGGCGATGCACCGCCTCCGCATCTCGGAAGGGTCCTGGTTCGCGAAGTCCGACACGGAGCGGTTGGCACCGGCGCTCGTAGTCAACGGCGATTTCTGGCGCAAGCTGGGCTCGCCGTCGCTAGCGTCGCACCCCACCGCACGCGTCCTGAGCGGCGATGGGGAAGTGACGGCGGTCGTCGTCGGCGTCTTCCGCACGCCCGCCGGGGAGGACATGACGCCGTCGGCGTACGTGCTCACCCCCGCGTCCGCTCCGCTGATGTCGGTCGACTACACGGGCGGCGCACCGGCGAACCTGGAGGCGTGGGTGCCGCCGCACCTGGCCGATCCTCTCGCCCAGGCCATCCGGGAGGAGCTGGACCAGTCGCTCGGAGCAGGAACGGCGAGCGTCAACCGGCAGGACTACCTGGCTCACGGCGACGATCCCCTCGGATTCTTGAAGCTCGCCGTCGGGGGGATCGCCGTGCTCGTGCTGCTGCTCGGCGCTCTCGGGCTCGTCAACATCGCACTGGTGACGGTGCGCCACCGCATCCGGGAGATCGGGGTGCGGCGGAGTTTCGGGGCGACGGCCGGGCGGGTGTTCTTCGCCGTGATGATGGAGAGCGTCGTCGCGACGATGGTCGCCGGAGCGGCGGGCGTCGGCCTGTCCATCCTGATCGTGAAGAGTCCGTGGCTCGAGCAGCTGATCGGTCGCGGGATGGTGTCCGACCTGCCGCCGTTCCCGGTGGAGGCCGCGGTGATCGGGATGGTCGCCGCCACCGCCGTCGGAGCGCTCGCCGGGCTGCTTCCTGCGCTCGTCGCGGTGCGGGTGAAGGTGATCGACGCCATCCGGTATTGACGGGCAGGCGCGCGGCGGTTTTCGTAACCTCGCTGTTACACGTCTCCCGGTAGCGTTCCTGCATGACAGCATTCCGGATCAGGGCGGCGACCGGAGACGACGCGCGCTTCCTCGCCGACATGCTCGTCGAGGCGTCCAACTGGAACCCGGCCACCAGCCGGCCGAGGGTCGCCGTGCTCGACGACACCAAGGTGTCCCGCTACGTCAGCGGCTGGATGCGGCCGGGCGACTTCGGATCTGTCGCGATCGACGCGCGCGACGTGCCGGTGGGGGCGTGCTGGGGGCGCTTGTTCCCCGCCAATGCGCCCGGCTACGGCTTCGTGGCCGTCGGCGTCCCGGAGCTGACGCTCGGCGTGAACACCCAGTGGCGTGCACGAGGCGTCGGGCGCGCGCTGTTGCAGGCGGTCGCCCGGCAGGCGAGCGCCGCCGGGCACAGCCGCGTCAGCCTGAGCGTCGAGCGCGCGAACTTCGCCCAGCGCCTCTACATCAGCGAGGGATACATCACCGTCGCGTCCGGCGAGAACGCGGACACGATGGTCAGAGCCGTGCACTGACCCGGCTCTCCTGCACAGAACCGGCCTGCGACCGATTTTCCACAATCAGCGCGCGGTAACCGCAGGAAGACGGGGGCGCGAAGTACCGTGGACCCTATGGCTACGAGCACCAAGTCGACATCGCGCGCACGGAACTCCTCCGGCCGCGGCGGCTCGGCCGCGCGCAAGCCGGCGGCGAAGACCGCGACCCAGAAGACGGTCGCATACCCGACCGCCGACGCGGGGCCGAAACCCCTGGTCCGCGCGTGGATGGGCCTCGCTCACCTCACGGGCGCCGCCTTCCGCGCCCTCGGGCCCGAGAAGCTCGCCAAGGAGGAGCGCCGGGACGGTTTCCCGTTCTTCCTCGTCCTCCTCGCCGTCGCCGGCGCCGTGGTCGAGTGGTTCCTCATCAACGACGAGGTCGCCCGCACTCTGGATGCGTGGACGTTCGGCGGATTGTTCGGGCGCGTGGCGTTCGCGCTCCCCGTCATCATGGTGCTGTTCGCCGGGTGGTTGTTCCGGCATCCGAGCTCCGTCCACGACAACACGCGCATCGGCATCGGCCTGAGCATCCTGCTGCTCACCATCTCCGGCCTGTGCCACCTGTTCAGCTTCCACCCGCAGCCCAGCGACGGCATGGCGAAGCTCGCTGAAGCCGGGGGAGTGCTCGGCTGGCTGCTCGCCGCACCGCTCTCCGCGCTGATCACGCCGTATGGCGCTGCCGCCGTGATCATCGTGCTGCTCATCCTGAGCATCTTCATCATCACCAAGACCCCGCCGAACAAGGTGGGCGTCCGGGTGCGCGAGCTCTACGCATACCTGTTCGGCGCGCAGCTTCCCACGGAGGAGGAGCGTCAGGCCGCCAAGGAGGCCAAGACCCAGCAGGTGGAGCTCGACGGGGTCGACGGCGACGACGGCGACCAGGAGGCGAACCTGCCCTGGTGGCGCAGGAACAAGTCCGGGCGTGAGGAAGACCCTGCGTTCGACACCCCTGTGGTCGAAGACGGCATCACCGAGGTGTTCGGCGACCGTCCCAAGAAGGGCAAGGGCGAGTTCGCCACGGCCCTCGAGCCCGATCCGGCCAGCGACCACTACAACACCGAGGTGCTCAGCGAGCTCGCCAACGCGGAGGACGCCCTCAAGCGCTTCACCGGTGAGATCGCGCCCGCCGCTCCCGCTCCGTGGCCACCGGCCGCTGCGGCAGCACCCGCCGTGCTCCCCGGGTTCGTCCCCGACGCACAGGGTGCAGGCGCAGACGACTTCGACGAGACCGCCGCCATCCCGTCCGCCTCGGAGCCCGCCGCTCCATACCACCTGCCCTCCGCCGGGATGCTCTCGGCCGGGACCCCGGCCAAGACCCGGTCGAGCGCGAACGAAGACATCGTCGCGGCGATCACCGAGGTGCTGACGCAGTTCGGCGTCGACGCGCAGGTCACCGGATACTCGCGCGGCCCGACGGTGACGCAGTACGAGATCGAGCTCGGCCCCGGCGTGAAGGTCGAGCGCGTCACCGCGCTCAGCAAGAACCTGTCGTACGCGGTCGCGAGCAACGAAGTGCGCATCCTGTCCCCGATCCCCGGCAAGAGCGCCATCGGCATCGAGATCCCGAACTCCGATCGCGAGATCGTCTCCCTCGGCGATGTGCTGCGTTCGGGCGCGGCGACCAAGAGCACCCACCCGATGACCATCGGCGTCGGCAAAGACGTCG
Organism: Leifsonia sp. NCR5; assembly: GCF_002105485.1. Taxonomy (NCBI): domain Bacteria; kingdom Bacillati; phylum Actinomycetota; class Actinomycetes; order Micrococcales; family Microbacteriaceae; genus Leifsonia; species Leifsonia sp. NCR5. The sequence continues at coordinate 21,408 of NZ_NCSR01000018.1, read as the reverse complement.
GCGGCGGGTTCGTCGTCGCCAACCTGGCGAAGATGCCCCACCTCCTCGTGGCCGGTTCCACCGGCTCCGGAAAGTCGAGCTTCGTCAACTCGATGATCACCAGCCTGCTGATGCGCGCCAAGCCGTCGGACGTTCGCATGGTGCTGATCGACCCGAAGCGCGTCGAGCTGACCATCTACAGCGGCGTGCCGCACCTCATCACGCCCATCATCACGAACCCCAAGAAGGCGGCGGAAGCGCTGCAGTGGGTCGTGAAAGAGATGGACATGCGCTACGACGACCTCGCGAGTTTCGGCTTCCGGCACATCGACGACTTCAACAAGGCCGTCGTCAACAACGAGATCGTCCTCCCTGCCGGCAGCGAGCGCACGCTCAAGCCGTACCCGTACCTCCTCGTCGTCGTCGACGAGCTCGCCGACCTGATGATGGTCGCACCGCGAGACGTCGAGGACTCGATCGTGCGCATCACGCAGCTGGCGCGTGCGTCCGGCATCCACCTGGTGCTCGCCACCCAGCGGCCGTCGGTGGATGTGGTCACCGGCCTCATCAAGGCGAACGTCCCGTCGCGACTGGCCTTCGCCGTGACCAGTGTCACGGACTCGCGCGTCATCCTGGACCAGCCGGGCGCCGACAAGCTCATCGGCCAGGGCGACGCCCTGTTCCTGCCGATGGGGGCGTCCAAGGCGATCCGCGTGCAGGGCGCATGGGTCAACGAGGCCGAGATCCAGAAGGTCGTCGAGCACGTCACCAGGCAGGCGCGGCCGGAGTACCGGCAGGATGTCGCCGCCGGCGCGGAGAAGAAGCAGATCGACTCGGACATCGGCGACGACCTCGAGCTGCTGCTCGCCGCCGCCGAGCTGGTGGTGTCGCTGCAGTTCGGCTCCACCTCGATGCTGCAGCGCAAGCTCCGGGTCGGCTTCGCCAAGGCGGGGCGCCTGATGGACCTGCTGGAATCGCGCGAGATCGTCGGCCCGTCCGAAGGCTCGAAGGCGAGGGACGTGCTCGCCACGGCCGACCAGCTCCCGTCCGTGCTCGCGATGCTGCGCGGCGAGGAATCGCCCGGCGGGGCTGCGCCTGCCGCGTCCGCCCCGTCCGGTGCGCCTGCTGCGCCCGCCGCGACCGTCGCGTCTGCCGGCGCCATGGACGACGACCAGTACGGCGGAGACCCGGTCGCACGGATGACCGAGGGCTATCCTGAGGTGGACGGCGACTCGGACGAGGACGCCTGGCAGCTGACCGACAGGGAGTAGATCACATGTCGGTGCACGACACGCCTCCGCCTGCCCCGGCGGAGGGCACGCCAGCACGGGCGAGCAACTGGAACCTGCCCAACATCATCACCGTGGTGCGCATCCTGCTCGCCCCGCTGTTCGTGTGGATGCTCCTGGCGGACGCCGGCGACGACGGCTGGCTCCGCTGGGCGGCGGCCGTGCTGTTCGTCATCGCCATCGCCACCGACGGCGTCGACGGCGCCATCGCCCGGCGCAACAACCTCGTCACCGAGCTGGGCAAGCTTCTCGACCCGATCGCCGACAAGGTGCTCACCGGCGGCGCCCTGGTCGCGCTCTCCATCCTGAACGAGCTCCCGTGGTGGGTGACCATCGTCATCCTGGTGCGCGAGATCGGCATCACCGTGTACCGCTTCGTGGTGATCCGGCAGGGCGTCATCGCCGCATCCCGTGGCGGCAAGATCAAGACCATCGTGCAGTCCGTCGCCATCAGCCTGGCGCTGTTCCCGCTCTGGACCCTGTTCGGCGACTGGGTGTTCTGGGTCAACGGCATCGTGATGACGGTCGCCGTGATCCTCACCGTCGTCACCGGGTTCGACTACCTCTGGCAGGCCTGGAAGGGCCGGAGGGCGAAGCGTGCCGTCGCCTGACCTGGTCGCACGCCTCATCCCGTACCTCGCCGACCGCGGTCTCACCGTCGCGGCGGCGGAGTCTCTCACCGGCGGGGAGCTCTGCGCAGAACTGACCAAGGTCGGCGGAGCATCCGCGGTGATGCTCGGCGGGGTGGTCGTCTACGCCACCGAGCTGAAGCACACGCTCACCGGCGTGGATGCGGCCCTGCTCGCGGCGGAGGGCCCCGTGCATCCCGAGGTCGCCAGGCAGCTGGCCTCCGGGGTCCGGGATGCGCTCGCGGTCGACGGCAGGCCGGCGTCCATCGGTCTCTCCACCACCGGCGTCGCAGGGCCGGACCCGCAGGGCGGCCGCGCGGTGGGCACGGTGTTCGTCGGGATCTCGACCGCGGAGGGGACGCGCGCCGTCGAGCTCGCGCTCACCGGGACGCGGGCGGAGATCCGGCGTGAGGTGGTCGAGCGGGTGCTCGCGGAGCTGGCCGATGAGGTCGGTCTCGATCCGTCGTAACCGGCGGGAATACGCGCTGTTACGGTCTCGTTACACCTGCTGCATTCACAAGAAAAGCCCAGTCGTCATCGATATCGTTGAGCCTCATAAGATGCGCTAGTGTTGGCATCCCTAACAAGGTCCGATCCGTCGGCAGGGTAGAAGAAGGAGGCTCCGAATGATTCTTGTACGTCAGGAAATCGGCGACGTGCTCAGGGACTTCCGCCTGCAAAAGGGCCGTACGCTCCGACAGGTGGCCAGCAAGGCGAGTGTCGCCCTCGGCTATCTCAGCGAGGTCGAGCGCGGTCAGAAGGAAGCTTCGTCCGAGATTCTCGCCTCGGTCGCCGAAGCGCTGGACACCCCCATCTCCGTCATCATGCGCGAGGTCGGTGACCGCCTCGCAGTGCTGGAGGGGATCGAGCCCATCATCCCCGACACCGTCCCCGACGAGTTCGTGTCGGCGATGGACGCGGATCTGGTCGCACGCTGATTCAGACTCATCAGAAGACGCCCCGGGAGACCGGGGCGTCTTTCGTTTCCGCCGACGGAGAGCGTCGGTCCAGACACGTAGGGTGGTCCCATGAAGTTGAGTGAGTTCCAGCGCGCGATCCTCGACGAGTTCGGTTCGACGTACGGCCAGGCGCTCACGACCGACCTGGTGCTCGGCGAACTCGGCAACCGCACGGCGCAGCAGGCGCTCGCAGCCGGGGTCGCCCCGCGCGAGGTGTGGATCGCGCTCTGCCGCGAGACCGGCGTGCCGCAGTCGCACTGGTACGGCGCAGGCAAGCCGGCTCCGAAGCGCTGACGCGACACGCCGCATTCGAAAGTCTCGAAGATATGTTCGGATGTAGCTAGACTCCTTCACAACGGCAATCGAAAACGGGTTGTCCACAGTTTGCACGCTCGATGTCCGGGTGTCGGACGTCCCCCGTACAGTCGATCTCGTTAGCGAAGCCGAGAAGGAGAACCGCACATGCCATCACCCGCAGACCGCGAAAAGGCGCTCGAGACCGCGCTCGCGCAGATCGACCGCCAGTTCGGCAAAGGCTCGGTCATGCGACTGGGCAGCGACGAGCGCGCACCCGTCGAGGTCGTCCCCACCGGCTCGATCGCCCTGGACGTCGCGCTCGGCATCGGCGGCCTCCCGCGAGGCCGCATCGTCGAGATCTATGGTCCGGAGTCGTCGGGTAAGACCACGCTGACTCTGCACGCCATCGCCAACGCTCAGCGCGCAGGCGGCATCGCCGCCTTCATCGACGCCGAGCACGCGCTCGACCCCGAATATGCTCGCAAGCTCGGTGTCGACATCGACGCCCTGCTCGTGTCGCAGCCCGACACGGGTGAGCAGGCGCTCGAGATCGCCGACATGCTCGTGCGAAGCGGCTCCATCGACCTGATCGTCATCGACTCCGTCGCGGCGCTCGTGCCCCGCGCCGAGATCGAGGGCGAGATGGGCGACTCCCACGTCGGTCTGCAGGCCCGCCTCATGTCGCAGGCGCTCCGCAAGCTCACCGGTGGGCTCAACCAGACCAACACCACGATGATCTTCATCAACCAGCTGCGCGAGAAGATCGGTGTCTTCTTCGGAAGCCCGGAGACCACCGCCGGTGGTAAGGCGCTCAAGTTCTACGCGTCGGTCCGCCTCGACATCCGTCGCATCGAGACCCTGAAAGACGGAGCGGACGCCGTCGGCAACCGCACCCGCGTCAAGGTCGTCAAGAACAAGATGGCGCCGCCGTTCAAGCAGGCCGAGTTCGACATTCTCTACGGTGTCGGCATCTCCCGCGAGGGCAGCCTGATCGACTTCGGTGTCGAGCACGCGATCGTCAAGAAGTCCGGCGCCTGGTACACCTACGAGGGCGACCAGCTCGGCCAGGGCAAGGAGAACTCGCGCAACTTCCTCATCAACAACCCCGACATCGCGCTCGACATCGAGAACAAGATCAAGATCAAGCTCGGTATCGTCGCCGACCCGAACGCGGTCGCCGAGGCGCCCGACAACGTCGGGTCCATCGAGGCGAGGCTGCAGGCGAAGAAGGGCGCGTAGCGTCTGCCGTGTGGCACCCGGCAGCCGATGGCTTACTGGGTGCCGCACGATTCGATCGAGGCGAGAAGCACGGCGAGAAGAACGAGGAGTGACCCGTGGTGGTGCGATTTCCCTCCGAGTCCGAGTCGGGCGCGGGTCGTGAGCCCGCGGGCGACGGCACGGCCGGTGACGGTGCTGCTGCTCGCGGCGCGGCCGCTGAGGACCGTGCTGCGGAGCAGCTGGCCCCGGTGACCTACCTGCCGCGGTCTCGCGGCGCCGACCATCCTTCCCGGCTGGGCAGAGGCGCGCACACGAACGCGGCGGAGAGCGATTCGCCTCGTCCGGTCGTCGCCTTTCCGTCCACGGGGCCGGCGGCTGTGGACACTGAGCGCGCGGCGGCCGATCGCAAGCGCACGACGGGTCTGTGGTCGAAGGCGTTCCTGGAAGACTCCGCCGACGATGCTGATGGGTCGCGCGGTGCAGACGCGTCGGACTCCGGCGATGAGCCGGAGCGTGGCGGGGCAGCGCGCGACACGGAGAGCGTCGCCGAGAAGCAGGTCAAGCGCGCATCCAACGTGTCGATCCACCAGCTCGCCCGGCGCGGCATGTCGCGGTGGGAGCTCGAGCAGGTGCTCGCCAAGCGCGAGATCGACCCGGCCGTCGCCCAGGCCGAGCTCGACCGGCTCGAGAGCGTCGGCCTGCTCGACGACGCCGCGCTGGCCGTCACGCTCGTCTATACCCAGCACAACCGCAAGGGGCTTGGTCTGTCGGCCATCGCCCAGGAACTGAACAGGCGGCACATCGCGCCGGAGCTGATCGAGGAAGCCCTCGCCGAGATCGCCGACGACGACGAGCTGGAACGCGCCACCGAACTGGCCATGAAGCGTGTCGGGCAGCTGTCCACCTACGACGACGAGACGGCGAAGCGCAGGCTCCACGGTTTCCTCGCGCGCAAGGGCTACAGCTCCGCCATCGTGCGCCAGGCGATGGATGCGGCACTCGCCACCCGGGGCCGTCGCGGCGGGGTGCGGTTCCAGTAGTGTGCCCCGAGTCGACGTGCGCCATCCGGCGTCGTTCGCGCGGTTCGGTTCTTCAGCGCGTCGAACGTAAACTTGTCGCACTATGAGCATCACCGAAGAGCGAAGCACCATCGCGCCGTCGGACGCGGCCGTCCGCCCGGACGGTCGGGCGCGCACCTACGAGGTCCGAACGTTCGGCTGCCAGATGAACGTGCACGACTCCGAGCGGCTGAGCGGGTCGCTCGAAGCGGCGGGCTACATCGCCGCAGACGGTGAAGAGGCCGACATCGTCGTCATCAACACCTGCGCCGTCCGCGAGAACGCCGACAACAAGCTCTACGGCAACCTCGGGCACCTCGCCGCCGTGAAGAAGCGGCACGACGGCATGCAGATCGCCGTCGGCGGCTGCCTCGCCCAGAAAGACAAGAACGTCATCCTCGAGAAGGCACCGTGGGTCGACGTGGTCTTCGGCACGCACAACATGGGCTCGCTTCCCAGCCTCCTGGAGCGGGCGCGGCACAACGACGCCGCTGAAATCGAGATCCTCGAGTCGCTCGAGACCTTCCCGTCGACCCTGCCGACCAAGCGCGACTCCAGCTACAGCGGCTGGGTGTCCATCTCGGTCGGGTGCAACAACACCTGCACGTTCTGCATCGTGCCGTCGCTGCGCGGCAAGGAGAAAGACCGTCGCCCCGGCGACATCCTCGCCGAGATCCAGGCGCTCGTCGACGACGGTGCCATCGAGGTCACGCTGCTCGGCCAGAACGTCAACTCCTACGGCGTCGAGTTCGGCGACCGTCAGGCGTTCTCCAAGCTGCTGCGCGCCGCCGGCGAGATCGACGGGCTGGAACGCATCCGGTTCACCAGCCCGCACCCTGCGGCGTTCACAGACGACGTGATCGACGCGATGGCGGAGACGCCGTCGGTGATGCCGCAGCTGCACATGCCGCTCCAGTCCGGGTCCGACCGCATCCTCAAGGCGATGCGCCGCTCGTACCGTTCCGAGAAGTTCCTCGGCATCCTCGACCGCGTCCGCGCGAAGCTGCCGGATGCGGCGATCAGCACCGACATCATCGTCGGCTTCCCCGGCGAGACCGAGGAAGACTTCCTCGAGACGATGCGTGTGGTCGAAGCGGCACGCTTTGCCTCCGCGTTCACGTTCCAGTACTCGATCCGTCCCGGCACCCCCGCGGCGACGATGGCCGACCAGGTTCCCAAGGCGGTCGTGCAAGATCGGTACGAGCGGCTGACCGCGCTGCAGGAGCGAATCTCGCTCGAAGAGAACCAGAACGTGATCGGCCGCCAGGTCGAGCTGCTCGTCGCCAACGGCGAGGGCCGCAAAGACGCCGACACCCACCGCCTCAGCGGGCGCGCCCACGACAGCCGCCTCGTGCATTTCGAGGTCCCAGCCGGCTCGCCCGTCCCGCGGCCCGGCGACGTGGTCACGGTGACGGTCACCCAGGCGGCGCCCTTCTACCTGATCGCCGACTCGGCCGACGGAGCACCCCTCGCCATCCGGCGCACCAGGGCCGGCGACGCGTGGGACAGGGCGGAAGCGGAGTCCTGCGCGGTCCCGACGCACGCCGATGGCGTCGCCTCCGGCGGAAAGGGCCGCGTCTCGCTCGGCCTCCCCACCCTCCGCGTCGGCGAGCCGCTCACCTCGCCCGGCGTCGGCACGATGCCCATCTACGACCCGACGGACGGCCTGCGCTGACCGCGCCCGCCGCGGAGCCGCCGGAGCCGTCCGCCGACGGCGTGGCGACGCCTGCGCTGACCGCGGCCGCCGTGTCCGCGCCCGCACCGAACACCGCACCGACGCCGAGCGCCGCGCCTTCCGCTTCCACTCCCATCGTCGCCATCGTGGGGCCGACCGGCACAGGCAAGACCGACCTCTCGCTTGCGCTGGCGGAGCGGCTGCTGGCCGACGGGCGCGGGGCGGAGATCGTCAACGCCGACGCCATGCAGCTCTACCGGGGCATGGACATCGGCACCGCGAAGATCGGGCAGGGGGAGTGGCGGGGCATCCCGCACCACCTGTTCGACGTGCTCGACGTCACCGACGAGGCCACCGTCGCCCGCTACCAGCCGGAGGCGCGCGCGACCATCACCGGCATCCTGGATCGCGGCAACGTGCCCATCCTCGTCGGCGGGTCCGGGCTATACGTATCGAGCGTCATCTACGACTTCCGGTTCCCCGGCACCGACCCCGAACTGCGCGCACAGCTCGAAGCCGAACTCACAGCCCACGGGCCCGGGATGCTGTACCGCCGCCTGCTCGACGCCGACCCCGCCGCCGCGGCGAACATCGGTCCGAGCAACGGGCGGAGGCTGGTGCGCGCTCTGGAGGTCGTCGCGCTCACCGGCGAGCCCGTCAGCGCCTCCCTGCCCGACGAGCCCGTGCCGTGGCGGCCGTCCACCATCATCGGGCTCGCCGCCCCGCGCGACGAACTCACCGCGCGACTGGATGCGCGCGTCGAGCGGATGTGGGAGGCGGGGCTCCTCGACGAGATCGAGGCCCTCATCCCGCTCGGGCTGGAACGCGGCGTCACCGCGAGTCGCGCCATCGGGTATGCCCAGGCCCTCGCGGAACTGCGCGGCGAACTCACGCGCGCCGAGGCCATCGCCCAGACGCAGCAGCTCACCCGGCGGTATGCGCGGCGGCAGGTCAGCTGGTTCAAGCGGTACCCGCGCATCCACTGGCTGGACTACGACGACGAGAATCTGACCGCCGCGGCGCTCGGTAGGCTGTGAGCATGGCGACAACCCTCCACTTCACCAAAGGTCAAGGCACGGGAAACGACTTCGTGCTGTTCTCCGACCCGGACGGCCAGGTGGACCTCACCCCCACGCAGATCGCCGAGATCTGCGACAGGCACTTCGGGATCGGCGCGGACGGGATCATCCGCGCCGTGCGGTCGAAGCACCTGCCGGAGGGCGCGGAAGCGCTGGCGGAGGACGACGGCGCCGAGTGGTTCATGGACTACTACAACGCCGACGGGTCGCCCGCGGAGATGTGCGGCAACGGCATCCGGGTGTACGTGCGCTATCTGATCGCCTCCGGGCTGGTCGAACTCGCCGACGGGGACACGCTCGCGATCGGCACCCGCTCCGGCGTGCGCGATGTGCAGCGCAACCTCACCGGGTTCCAGGTGGATCTCGGCCGCTGGGCCCTCGACGGCGGAGAGCCGCTGGTGCGGGCGAAAGAACTTCCGGTGGCGCGGCCGGGGCTCGGGATCGACATGGGCAACCCGCACGTCGTGGTCGCCGTGGCCGACGAGTCCGAGCTGGAAGCCGCCGACCTCAGCTACATCCCGCACATCGAGCCGGAGCCCGTGGACGGCGCGAACGTGGAGTTCGTCGTGCCGCACGAGCCGCTCGTGGTCGACGGCGTCGGACGCATCCGGATGCGTGTGCACGAGCGGGGGAGCGGAGAGACGCTGTCCTGCGGCACGGGCGCGGCTGCTGCGGCGCTGGCCGTGCGCTACTGGGCAGGCCAGGGTGCGCCCAACCAGTGGCGCGTGGATGTTCCGGGCGGCACGGTGGGCGTGCGCATGTTCGCGACGGAGGACGGCGAGCACGTCGCGCTCTCCGGTCCGGCCGAACTCGTCTACACCGGCACGCTCGACCTCGCCTGACCCGCACTCGCGCCGGAGGCGGCGCGGGGCGTCAGTCGGCGGAACGGCGGGAGCGGAGGACGCGGTAGCCCTTGGAGGTGGCCGCGCGGGTGGTGGTCAGGTCGGGGAAGGTGGCCTGCATCCAGCGATGCAGCGAGTCGGAGCCGAGGTTGCGCTGCACGACGAGCCACGCATCCGAGCCGGGCTCGAGGCGCGGGAGCCAGCGCTCCAGGAGGTTGTGCAGCTCGTTCTTGCCCACCCGGATGGGCGGATTCGACCAGATCGTCGTAAAAAATACATCATCGGGAACATCATCCGGCGTGGATGTGTTTACATTGGTGAGTCCGAGCTTTTGCGCGTTCCTGCGCACCACGTCCAACGCTCGGGTATTGACATCGACGGCCCAGACGGTCGCGTGAGGGGATTCGAGAGCAAGTGTGAGAGCCACAGGCCCCCAGCCGCATCCGAGGTCTAACAGCTGACCGCCGGGCGGCGCGGAGGGGACATGGTCGAGGAGCACTCGCGTACCCGTGTCAACGCGCTCGGGGCTGAAGATTCCGTTCGCCGTCGTCAACTCGTAGGTCTGTCCAGCGAGACGGACCGTGATCGGGCGGAGCTTCAGTTCACTCTCGGGCGCCGGGGAAAAGTAGTGATCTCCGCTGGCCATAAGAGGACCGTACAGGACGCTAAGAAACTAGGGTTAACCCAGATGCAGGATTTTCAGATGAATGAACATGTGAGCACGGATCAGGTCACGGACGACACGCGCGACGACGACGTCGTCGCCCGCGTCCTCGCCAGCGCCGAGAGCCGTGCAGGAATGACGTTGTTCGGCGGCGGCGCCCAGGCGCTGCAGACCGAGCACACCGACGATGCAGGGCACGACGGCGACCAGTTCGACCGCGAGGAGCGGGCAGCGCTGCGCCGCGTCGCCGGGCTGTCCACCGAGCTCGAAGACGTCACGGAGGTCGAATACCGGCAGCTGCGGCTCGAGAACGTCGTCCTCATCGGCGTGTACTCGCAGGGCACGCTGCAGGATGCGGAGAACTCGATCAGGGAGATGGCCGCCCTGGCGGAGACGGCGGGCGCCGTGGTGCTCGACGGTCTGCTGCAGCGGAGGCCGCATCCCGACCCCAGCACCTACCTCGGCAAGGGCAAGGCGCAGGAACTCGCCGGGATCGTCGCTGCGCTCGGCGCAGACACGGTCATCGCGGACACCGAGCTGGCCCCGAGCCAGCGGCGCGCGCTCGAAGACGTGGTGAAGGTGAAGGTGATCGACCGCACGGCTGTGATCCTCGACATCTTCAGCCAGCACGCCAAGAGCCGGGAGGGCAAGGCGCAGGTCGAGCTCGCACAGCTCGAATACCTGCTGCCGCGTCTGCGCGGCTGGGGTGAGTCGATGTCCCGCCAGGCCGGTGGCCAGGTGGGTGGTGCAGGCGCCGGAATGGGGTCGCGTGGTCCTGGTGAGACGAAGATCGAGCTGGACCGTCGCCGCATCCACACCAGGATGGCGAAGCTGCGCAAGCAGATCGCCGGGTTCAAGCCGGCGCGCGAGGCGAAGCGGGCGAACCGCAACCGCAACTCGGTGCCGTCGGTGGCCATCGCCGGATACACCAACGCGGGCAAGTCGAGCCTGCTCAACCGCATCACCAAGGCGGGCGTGCTCGTCGAGAACGCGCTGTTCGCGACGCTGGATGCGACCGTGCGCAAGTCGGTGACCGCCGACGGCCGCCTGTACACGCTGGCCGACACCGTCGGCTTCGTGCGCAACCTGCCGCACCAGCTGGTCGAGGCGTTCCGCTCCACGCTGGAAGAGGTGGCGGAGTCCGACGTGATCGTCCACGTGGTGGACGGTTCGCATCCAGACCCCGCCAGTCAGTTGGCGACGGTGCGGGACGTGATCGGCGAGGTGGGAGCGCGCGAGCTGCCGGAGATCGTGGTCTTCAACAAGTCCGACCTGGTCTCGCCGGACGACAGGCTGGTGCTGCGCGGACTCGAGCCTGGGGCGATCTTCGCTTCGGCACGCACGGGTGAGGGGATCGACGAGATCCTCGCCGCCATCGCGCGCCTGCTGCCCGACCGCTCCGTCGAGGTCGACCTGGTCGTCCCGTACGACCGCGGCGACCTCATCTCGGCGCTGCACGAGCGCGGGCGCGTCATCTCCACGGACTACGTGGAAGACGGCACCAGGGTCAAGGCCAAGGTGATGCCCGAATACCTGTCGGTGTTCGAGGCGTTCGCCGTGGAGCAGACCGTCTGACGTCGAGACGTCACGAAGCCGGGACGTCACGAAGCCGGGACAGGGTCATCCTGTCCCGGCTTCTGTGTTTCCGGAGCCCTCGATCGTCACACGATGACACAGAACGGCGACACCGGGTCCAAAGGGTTGTAGATTGCCTTTCAACCGCAGCGGGCACCCGCTCGGTGGTGCGACAGCCGAGCCCGGCACCCGCCCGCGAACCACCTCACCGACCGGCTTGCGCCGGGCGGCGGGGTCCCACCTTGACCGAGGCGGGCGCGGCCCCGGGCGGGGTTCAGCGTCACACCACCGACACCAGAGGACGCCATGAGCTGTACGGACGCGCGGTTCTCCTTCGAGCTGTACCCGCCGCGGAATGCGCGCGCCGCCGAGGCGCTGCCCGCGACGATCCAGAAGCTCGCGGCCGCGCATCCAGACTTCATCTCCGTCACATACGGCGCGAACGGGTCGTCCCGGTCGTCGTCGCTCGACGTGCTGCGCTACATCCTCGACCACACCCACGTGAGCCCGATGGCGCACCTCACCTGCGTCGGCTCGTCGCACGCGGAGGCGGCCCAGCTCATCCGGGAGTTCCTGGATGCGGGCATCCGGCGGTTCCTCGCGGTGCGCGGCGACCCGCCCGCCGACCTGGCGCCGGGGGAGACCGGCCTCGGCGACCTGCACAGCTCCGCCGAACTGGTGCAGCTCATCCACCGGGTGCAGGCGGAGCGGGTGCCGTACGGCGAACTGCCCGTGCCCGGCCTGCCAGCGAGCACCGTGCTGTCGCACCGCGAGCACGTGCAGATCGCGGTCGCGGCTTTCCCGAACGGCCACCCGACGTCGCACGGCGTCAGCCAGGACATCGACACCCTCCTCGCCAAGCAGGCGGCGGGCGCGAACCTCGGCATCACCCAGCTGTTCTTCCACCCGGAGGACTACCTCGGCTTCGCGCAGAAGGCCCGGGATGCCGGAGTGCTGTTCCCGATCCTGCCCGGCATCATGCCCGTCACCAGCCCGGCCAGGCTCACGCGGATGCTCGAACTGAGCGGGGAGGACCTGCCGAGCGAGCTCGCCATCCAGCTGGAGGTCGAGCCGACGGAGGAGGGGCAGCGGGAGATCGGGATCGCCTGGGCGACCGACTTCGCGCAGAAGCTGCTCGACGGGGGCGCTCCGGGCATCCACCTGTACACGTTCAACCAGCACGAGGCGGTGCTGTCGGTGCTGGAGCGGGTGGGGCTGCTCGGGGCCGCCGCGCCCGTGCAGCAGACCACGACGACCACCACCAGACCTACCGACGCCAGCACCACCGACGCCAGCACCACCGAAAGGGAACCAGCATGACCGACACCACTCCCCGCATCCCGTTCCCCACGGGGACGATCATCGGCTACCCGCGCATCGGGCGCCGCCGCGAGCTCAAGAAGGCCGTCGAGAGCTTCTGGGCGGGAACGATCACCGCCGACGAACTCGAAGCCACGGCCGCAGACCTCCGCGCCGCCACCAGGGACCGGCTCGCCGCGCTCGGCCTCGGCCGCGACGACGCATCCATTCCGGAGAGCTTCAGCTACTACGACCAGGTGCTCGACGCCGCGGTCACCGTCGGCGCCATCCCGTCCCGGTTCGCCGCGCTCGCGCACGCCGACGGGTCCGTCGACCTCGCCGGATACTTCACGATCGCCCGCGGAGAGGGCGAGAACGCGCCGCTGGAGATGACCAAGTGGTTCGACTCCAACTACCACTACCTCGTGCCGGAGATCGGGCAGGAGGCCGAGTTCCGGCTCGCGTCCGACCGCATCGTGCGCGAGTTCGAGGAGGCGAAGGCCGCGGGCTTCGTCACGCGTCCGGCGATCGTCGGGCCGGTGACCTTCCTGCTGCTCAGCAAGGCGAGCGACGAGGCGCCCGAGGGCTTCCGTCCGCTGTCGCGCCTCGGCGACCTGCTGCCGGTCTACGCCGAGCTGCTGTCGCGCCTCGCCGCTGCCGGTGCACCGTGGGTGCAGCTCGACGAGCCCGCGCTTGTGAGCGAGTCCATCGACGAGCCGCGGGATGCGGTGCTCGCCGCCCTGGCGACCGCGTACGACACGCTCGGCGCGGTGCCGGGCCGTCCCGCCCTGTTCGTCGCAGCGCCGTACGGCAGCCTCGACGACGCGCTCCCGGTGCTCGCCGCCTCCCCGGTCGAGGCGATCTCGCTCGACCTGGTGCGCGGGGCCGTGCCGCGCGGGCTCGACGCGGCGACCGCATCCGGGCTGTCGGGCAAGACCGTCGTCGGCGGGGTGGTCGACGGGCACAACATCTGGCGCGGAGACCTGGAAGCCGCGTTCGGCACCCTCACCGAACTGCTTTCGCTGAGCCCGGACGTCGCCGTCTCGACCTCCACCTCGCTGCAGCACGTTCCGCACGACGTGGACGACGAGCCGGAGCTGTCCGACCAGCTGAAGAGCTGGCTCGCCTTCGCCGACCAGAAGGTCGCGCAGGTCGCCACGCTGGCGCGCGGGCTGGTGGACGGCCACGAGGCCATTCAGGAGGAGCTGAGCGCCGCCTCCGCCGCCCTGGCGGACCGCGCGTCGGCGCCGGGCGTGCGCGTGGCGGCCGTTCGCGAGCGCGAGGAGGCGCTGACGGAGGCCGACTTCGCCCGCGGAGAGTACGCCGACCGGCTGGCCGCCCAGGATGCAGCCCTCGGGTTGCCGTTCCTGCCGACGACCACCATCGGGTCGTTCCCGCAGACCGGCGACATCCGCCGCTCGCGTGCGCAGTTCGCCAAGGGACTCATCACCGAGGCCGAATACCTGGGCAGGATGCGCGACGAGATCAAGCGCGTCGTCGACCTGCAGGAGGAGATCGGCATCGACGTCATCGTGCACGGCGAGCCCGAGCGCAACGACATGGTGCAGTACTTCGCCGAGAACCTGGACGGGTTCGCGGTGACGCAGAACGGCTGGGTGCAGTCGTACGGCTCGCGCTGTACGCGCCCCTCCATCCTCTGGGGTGACGTGTCTCGGCCGAAGCCGATCACCGTGGAGTGGTCGACGTATACGCAGAGCCTCACGCCCAAGCCGGTCAAGGGCATGCTGACCGGGCCGGTGACGATCCTCGCCTGGTCGTTCGTGCGCGACGACCAGCCGCTCGGCGAGACGGCGCGGCAGGTGGCGCTGGCGCTCCGCGACGAGATCGCCGACCTGGAGGCCGCGGGCATCCGGGTGGTGCAGGTGGACGAGCCTGCCCTGCGCGAACTGCTGCCGCTGAAGAAGTCCGACCACGCCTCCTACCTGGACTGGTCGGTCGGATCGTTCCGGCTCGCGACCTCCGGCGTGCGCGACGAGACGCAGATCCACACGCACCTCTGCTACTCGGAGTTCGGCGTGGTCATCGACGCGATCCGCAACCTGGATGCGGACGTCACCAGCATCGAGGCGGCCCGGTCGCGCATGGAGGTCGTGCACGACATCCAGAGCTCCGGGTTCGAGCACGGCATCGGCCCGGGGGTGTACGACATCCACTCGCCGCGCGTGCCGTCGGTGGCCGAGGTGACCGAGCTGCTGGAGACGGCGCTCGGGGCGATCCCCGGGCGGCAGCTGTGGGTGAACCCGGACTGCGGGCTGAAGACGCGCGGCTACGACGAGACCGTTGCGTCGCTGCGCAACATCATTGAGGCGACGCGTGCCGTGCGCGCCTCCGCCTCGGCGCCGACTCCCGTGTAGCACGTTCGCTTCTGAGCCCGGGGTTTTCGCCGCAGTCTGTTCGTCTGCGGCGAAAAACCCCGGGCTCTGTCGCGTGCGGGGCGAGGATGGGGGAATGGTGGAGATTGACGCCGACGCGTTCGAGGCACTGGTGGGAGAGGTCTTCGATGCGCTCCCGGCCGACATGGTCGAGCCGCTGGAGAACGTCGCGATCCTGATCGAAGACCAGCCCCCTGGCGCGCGGCCGCGGCTCTACGGGCTGTACAGCGGGCATCCACTGACCAGGCGCGGCGTGTACGGTTTCGGCGAGCTGCCCGACCGGATCACCCTGTACCGCAACAATCTCGCCGCGAGCGTGTCGACGATGGATGCGCTGCGCGCCCGGGTGCGGATCACCCTCGTCCACGAGATCGGCCACTACTTCGGCCTCGACGACGCCCGCCTCCAGGAACTCGGCTGGGCCTGACCCCGCGCCCCGCTCGTCCCGCCTCGCCTCGCAAAAACAATCGAGTCCGAAGTTATTCACGCGCCACGCCGGTGGCGAGGGTGAACAACTTCGGACTCGATTGTTTGGGGGTGGGTCAGACGGCGCGGAGGACGGCGACGACTTTGCCGAGGACTTCGGCGTAGTCGCCCAGGATGGGTTCGAAGTTGGAGTTGCGGGGCAGCAGCCAGGTGTGGCCGTCGCGCTGGCGGAAGACCTTGACCGTTGCCTCGTCGTCGAGCATGGCCGCGACGATGTCGCCGTTCTCCGCCGTCTTCTGGGTGCGGACGACCACCCAGTCGCCGTCGCAGATGGCCGCGTCGATCATCGACTCCCCGACGACCTTCAGCATGAAGAGCTCGCCGTTGCCGACCAGCTGGCGGGGGAGAGGGAAGACCTCTTCCACCTGCTGCTCGGCGGTGATCGGGACACCGGCGGCGATGCGGCCGACCAGAGGCACCATCGCGGCGTCGCCCACGGGCGTCTGGTTCTCGTAGTCGACGGACTCGGACGAGGTGGACGGCAGGTCGATCAGGATCTCGAGCGCGCGCGGCCGGTTGGGGTCGCGGCGCAGGTATCCGCTCAACTCGAGCTGGTTGAGCTGGTGCGTGACGCTCGACAGGGAGGAGAGGCCGACGGCGTCTCCGATCTCGCGCATGCTCGGCGGATAGCCGCGCTGGCTCACCGAGCGCTGGATGACGTCGAGGATGGCCAGCTGCTTGTCGCTCAGGTTCTTACGTCTGCGCGTGCCTCCGCGCTCGCGTGCTCCCTGGTTGTCGTTCGCCACGGTCGTCCCTTTCGTGACCCGTCTGCGCATCCGGCCGGCCCGAATGTCGGTGGTGCCTGGTTGAGTGAAGTCCAGACAATCGAAACTGTATCCACGATGCAGGGCTAAAACAAACATGTGTTCGAGCGTGTCTCGAAATCGCCCGGATGTTTTCGCCACTGAATCACAGTTGTGGTTTCGAACATTCGAAGATATATTCGGAACACAGCTTCGCATCCGGCCTGCCGGCCAAGCACCGGGTGCGGAATCTTAGGAGGTCAACAGCATGAGCACAGCAACGGTCACGATGTCGTCGTCGCAGTTCCAGACGCCCGCCGGCGCTCGCACGCGCCTGCGTCTCACGCGCCGTGGGCGCGCGGTCCTCACCACGCTCGCCTCCGTCCCGCTCATCGTCGGGGCCCTGGTCTTCGCCCTCAACGGCGGGGGAGCCCTCGCCTCCGGCGACCAGGCCCACGTGCGCTTCCAGTACGTCACGGTCGAGTCGGGCCAGTCCCTGTGGAGCATCGCCGAGAAGGTCGCGCCGAGTGCCGACCCCCGCGACGTGATCGCCAGCATCGTCTCCCTGAACCAGCTCGACACCGCGGTCGTCTCGCCCGGGCAGCAGCTCGCGATCCCGTCCCAGTACGCGAAGTAGGGCCGTACGCGAAGCAGTCCGTACGCGACGTGGGCCCCCTTTCGAGAAGTAGTCCGTGCGCGAAGTGGGCCCCCTTTCGAGAAGTAGTCCGTGCGCGAAGCAGAGAAGGGGCCTTCGCGAAGTTGCGGGGGAGGCGTGAGCGAAGTTACGGCGGGGGCGTCCGCTCCCGGGTGCCCGCGGGGGKGGGGATCTACGCGGCTGTGGGGATCGAGCTGGAAGGCTGCGATGGGTGCCACGCCGGGCGTCGCTCGCACGGAACGTGTGGCAACGTGGGCCGCGTTCTCCGCTTGAGCGGAGGCGCTGGCGGCGTGTCTCAGCAGGGTTCCGTTTGACCGGAGAAAGTGGGGGGTCGAATGGGCGGAATGGGCCGTAGGGCAGCGCGTGCGACGGGAATCCGCTCATACGGAACTTTTGGCGGTCGTGCGTGTATTCTCCGTCTGGGCGGAGGGGCTGGCGGCGTGTCGGCGGGGGACTCCGTTTGAGCGGATAGATGCGCGCGGTGGGTTGCGGAGCTGCCCGGGCCCGCGCAGCCCGGCGTCACACGGCTCGCGGCGTGACTAGCATTGATGGGTGACCTCTCTTTCCGATCTGCCGATTCGTGATGACCTGCGGGGGAAGACCCCGTACGGAGCGCCCCAGAAGGTCGTTCCCGTGGCGTTGAACGTGAACGAGAACACGCATCCGGTGCCGGCAGACGTCGCCGCCGACATCGTCGCCCGCATCTCCGCCGCGATCGGGAGCGTCAACCGCTACCCCGACCGGGAGTTCACCGAGCTGCGCGAGAGCTTCGCGCGGTACCTCGGGCACGGGCTCACCGCCGAGAACATCTGGGCGGCGAACGGGTCCAACGAGGTGCTGCAGCACATCCTGCAGGCGTTCGGCGGACCGGGCCGCACCCTGCTCGGGTTCTCCCCGACGTACTCCATGTACCCGCTCCTCGCATCCGGAACAGGCACCGGCTGGATCGCCGCCGCCCGCGACGACGAGTTCGAGCTCTCCGCCGAGACCGCGGCCGAGCAGATCCGGCGGGAAGACCCGGACATCGTGATCCTGTGCTCGCCGAACAACCCGACCGGCACGCCGCTGTCTCTCGCGACGATCGAGGCCGCATACGACGCCGCGCGCGGCATCGTGATCGTGGACGAGGCGTACGCCGAGTTCATGCCCGACGGCGAACAGACGGCGCTGAGCCTGCTGCCGGGGCGTCCGCGGCTGCTGATCTCGCGCACCATGAGCAAGGCGTTCGCGTTCGCCGGCGCGCGCGTCGGGTACCTCGCCGCCGATCCTGCCGTGGTGGATGCACTCCGCCTCGTCCGCCTGCCGTACCACCTCTCCGCCCTGACCCAGGCCGCCGCCGTCGCGGCGCTCGCCCACTCCGCCGAGATGCTGGCGATGGTCGGCGAGATCCGCACCCAGCGCGACCGGCTCGTCACCGAGCTCGCGCGGCTCGGCTACCAGCCGCACCGCAGCGGCAGCAACTTCGTGCTGTTCGGCGGCGTCGCCGACCCGCACGCGACGTTCGAAGCGCTGCTCGAACGCGGGGTGCTCATTCGGGATGTCGGCATCCCGAACCAACTGCGCGTTACAGCAGGCACCGAGGAGGAGACCACCGCTTTCCTCGACGCTCTCGCGGCGCTCGGGCGTCCGGGCGCCCCGGTAAACTCGCTGTCATGACGAATCGCATCGCCACCCTGCAGCGGGAGACCAGCGAGTCCAGCATCGAGCTGAGCATCGACCTCGACGGCACGGGCGCTACGGACATCGAGACGTCCGTGCCGTTCTACGACCACCTGCTGACGGCGTTCGCGAAGCACTCGCTCACCGACCTCCGGGTCCGCGCGAGTGGCGACACCGACATCGACGTGCACCACACCGTCGAAGACATCGGCATCGTCCTCGGTCAGGCCATCAAGCAGGCGCTCGGCGACAAGCGCGGCATCTCCCGGTACGGCGACGCCCTCGTCCCGCTCGACGAGGCGCTGGTGCAGGCGGTCGTCGACATCTCCGGACGTCCGTACCTCGTGCACACCGGCGAGCCCGCCGGGTTCGAGTTCCACCTCATCGGCGGTCACTTCACCGGGTCGATGGTGCGCCACGTCTTCGAGGCCATCTCGTTCAACGCCGCCATCACCACGCACATCACCGTCGTCGGAGGGCGCGACCCGCACCACATCGCGGAGGCCGAGTTCAAGGCGTTCGCCCGCGCGTTCCGCCAGGCCAAGGCGCTCGACCCGCTGATCACCGGCATCCCCTCCACCAAGGGGGCGCTGTGACGAAACCCGATGTCGTCGTCTTCGACTACGGGACGGGCAACGTCCACTCGGCCGTCAAGGCGCTCGAAGAGGCCGGTGCGAACGTCGAGCTGACGGGCAACCGCAAGCGCGCCCAGGAGGCGGACGGGCTGCTCGTTCCCGGTGTCGGTGCGTTCGCCGCCGTCATCGACGCGCTGCGCGCATCCCACGGCGACGAGGTCGTCGACCGGCGCCTCGCCGGCGGACGGCCGGTCCTCGGCATCTGCGTCGGCATGCAGGTGCTGTTCGAGCACGGCGTCGAGCACGGTCTCGAAACCGAGGGGCTCGGCGAATGGCCGGGCACGGTCGACCTGCTGAAGGCCGACGTGGTGCCGCACATGGGCTGGAACACGGTCGACGCTCCGGAGAACTCCGCGCTGTTCGACGGGCTGCACGACGAACGGTTCTACTTCGTCCACTCTTACGCCGCGCAGGACTGGACTCTGGATGTGGTCCCGCCGTTCCCGAAGCCGCGTGTCACCTGGGCCACGCACGGCCAGCCGTTCATCGCGGCCGTCGAGAACGGGCCGCTGAGTGCGACCCAGTTCCACCCGGAGAAGTCCGGACGCGCGGGCATCCAGCTGCTGCGCAACTGGATCGGCACCCTCTAAGCCGACAGGCAACACCCCGAGCCCGCGCGGACGCGCGGACCCAACCGAGGAAGATCATGAGCGAATTCAACAACACCCCCCGGCTCGTCCTGCTGCCGGCGGTCGACGTGGCCGACGGCAAAGCGGTGCGCCTGACCCAGGGCGAGGCAGGCTCGGAGACGAGCTACGGCGACCCGGTCGACGCGGCAGCGGAGTGGGCGGAGCAGGGCGCGGAGTGGATCCACCTGGTCGATCTGGATGCGGCGTTCGGCCGGGGCGACAACCACGCCATCCTGAAGAAGGTCATCAAGCAGGTCCGCGGCGTGAACGTGGAACTCTCCGGCGGCATCCGCGACGACGCCTCCCTGGAGTCGGCGCTCGAGATCGGCGCGAAGCGCATCAACCTCGGCACGGCGGCGCTCGAGAACCCCGAGTGGGCGGCGAACGTGATCGGCCAGTACGGCGAGGCCATCGCGGTCGGCCTCGACGTGCGCGGCACCACCCTCGCGGCCCGCGGCTGGACCCGCGACGGCGGCGACCTGTGGCAGGTCCTCGACCGCCTCGAAGACGCGGGATGCGCCCGCTACGTCGTCACCGACGTCACCAAGGACGGCACCCTCCGCGGCCCCAACCTCGACCTGCTGCGCGAGGTGATGGACCGCACGGCACGCCCGGTGGTGGCGTCCGGCGGCATCTCCAACCTCGACGACATCGCCGCCCTGCGCGAACTGGTTCCGCGCGGCCTCGAAGGCGCGATCGTCGGCAAGGCCCTCTACGCCGGCGCGTTCACGCTGCCCGAGGCGCTGGATGTCGCAGGGAACTGAGCCGGGCGACGGGTCGGGCGACGACCACGCATCCACGGGCCCGAGCGCGAAGGGCGCCGCGCGGCTGAGCGGCTTCGCGGCGCAGCTGGCGGCCGACGCCGGTCGTCTGGCGGACTCGGCGGGCCAGCCGTGGGAGGGCCGGGAGTTCGACGACAACGCGTTCGGCGACGACGACGGCAGCGCGCCTCCCGCATTGCTCGGTGCGCTGGCGGCGTTCCGCGCCGGCGAAGTGGGTGCGGAAGCCGTCGTGGACGCCGTGCGCGCGTCGCGGTTGCTGATCCCGCTGATGGCGCGGCTCGGCGAGAGCGACACCACCGACGACGGCCTGCTGATCGACAAGACCCAGGAACTCGCCATCGTGACCGTCGCCGGTCCGGACGGACGCACCGTGCTGCCCGTGTTCTCCTCGGTGACCGCGATGCAGACCTGGAACAGGGATGCGCGTCCTGTGCCGGCAGACGGGATGCGCGTCGCGCTCGCCGCCGCCGCGGAGGACACCGAGCTGGTCGTGCTCGACCCGACCTCGGAGACCGAGTTCGTGCTGCGGCGCCCAGCGCTGTGGGCGATCGCGCAGAGCCGCCCCTGGCTGCCGAGCGACCGCGACCCGGAGGTGTTCACGGCGTTCACCGCATCCATCGGGTCGGAGCTCGGCGTGCACGACATCGAGCTGATCGCCGGCGACCCCGGCGCCCGGCTGGCTGGGGAAGAACTGGTCGTGCGCCTCACGCTCTCCGCCGGGCTGACCAGGGAGGAACTGGATGCGGTCCTCGGCCGACTCGCTCAGCGCTGGGCCGCCGACGACGTGATCGCGACCCGCGTGGACTCGCTGCGCGTGCAGCTGCGCGCCGCCGACTGACGCGAGCCGCCCCCACCCACCCCGC
>NZ_NCSR01000017.1:0-96504 GCF_002105485.1 Leifsonia sp. NCR5 | reverse complement strand
GGGCAGAAGTGGGAGGAGCGGTTCATGAACTGCTCGCGCACGATCGGCGTGCCGCAGCGCGGGCACGGCTTGCCCTGCTGGCCGTACGCGTTGAGGCTGTGCGAGAAGTAGCCGGAGGCGCCGTTGACGTTGACGTACTGGGCGTCGAAGCTGGTGCCGCCCTCCGCCAGCGCCTTCTGCAGCACCAGGCGCACCTCCGCCAACAGGCCCCGGATGCGCGCCCGCGAGAGCGACGACGCCGGCTGCGCGTAGTGCAGCTTCGCCGCCCAGAGGGCCTCGTCCGCGTAGATGTTGCCGATGCCGCTGATCAGGGTCTGGTCGAGCAGCGCGCGCTTGATGCCGGTATTCTTCCGGGACAGGGCGGCGGCGAACGCCGCATCCGAGAAGGCGGGGTCGAGCGGGTCGCGGGCGATGTGGGCGACCTGCGACGGCACGAGCGGCTCGTCCGTGCCCAGGCCGCCTGGCGCGCCGTCTGCGGTGGGGATGAGCGCATCCACCGCCATCGAGCCGAAGATGCGCTGATCGACGAAGTGCACCCACAGCTCGCCGTACCCGGGCTGCTCGATGTGCATCCGGATGCGCAGCAGCCCGTTCTCGACGGCGCCAGGCTCCCGCAGGAGGATCTGCCCGCTCATGCCCAGGTGCGCGACGATCGCCGAGCGAGACTCAGAAGCCGAGGCCGCAGCGAGCGGGATCCACAAGAACTTGCCGCGCCGCGCCGGGGTCTCCATCACCCGGCCGGTGAGCAGCGCGTCGAACGCACCGGCGACCGGGTCGTGGCGTTTCAGAGACCGCGGCTCGAAGACTTCGACGCCGAGGATGGTCGCTCCGGTGACGGCGGGCGCCAGGCCCGCCCGGACGACCTCAACCTCGGGAAGCTCTGGCACGTCGCTGCGTGAGGGTGGTCCAGGCGCTGAGCGCCGCGGCCATCTCGGCCTGCTTCTTGCTCGTGCCGTCGCCGCTCGCCGTGACGAGGCTGCCGACGGCGACCGTGGCGTGGAAGGTCTTGGAGTGGTCCGGCCCGCTGTTGGTCACCGTGTAGACCGGGATGCCGGCTCCGCGGTGGGCTGCCGCCTCCTGCAGGCTGGTCTTGGGGTCCATCGCCGCGCCGAAGCGGGCGGGGTCGTCGAGCAGCGGCTCGATCAGGCGCAGCACGAGTGCCGTCGCCGCCTCGCCACCCGCGTGCAGGTATGCGGCGCCGATGATCGCCTCGACCGTGTCGGCCAGGATGGAGGCCTTCTCGCGGCCGCCGCTCTGGTTCTCGCCGCGGCCGAGCAGCAGGTACTCGCCGAGACCGATGCTGCGCGCCACCTCTGCGAGGGCGACGGAGCTGACGAGGCTGGCGCGCCGCTTCGCGAGGTCGCCCTCGTCGAGCTGCGGGTTCTCCACGAACAGCTTGACCGTCACGGCCTGCCCGAGGATCGAGTCCCCGAGGAACTCGAGACGCTCGTTGTTCGGGATGCCGCCGTGCTCGTACGCGTACGAGCGGTGCGTCAGCGCAAGCTCGAGAAGCTCGGGGCCGATATCGACTCCGAGCTTCTCGATGAGTTCTGTACGCGCGACCGAATCCTCGGTCATCGCACGACTCCGTCCGTCATACGACGATCAGACGTCGGCGACCTTGCGGCCCTTGTACTCCATGAACAGGGCGGTGCCTGCGGAGTCCTCGACGACCTTGGCGCGGTGCGGCAGGCTGTACGTGACCTTGCCGCCCTCGACGGTCTTGACGAGCGTGGGGACCTCGGCCTTCCACTGCGAACGACGGGCGTGCGTGTTGGCGCGTGACTTCTTCCGCTTCGGAACAGCCATGGTTATCTCTCTTCTCTGTTACTGCTGCTGGTGGATTCAGTGGTGTCGGAAGCCTGGAAGGCCGCGAGCGCAGACCATCGAGGATCGACAATCGCTGTGGCTTCGCGGTCCGGCACATCCGCCAGCCGCTCCCCTGACTCGGGGTCGAGTCCTGGGCAGTCTGGCCGGCACACCGGCTGAAACGGCAGTGACAGCACTACCGCGTCCCTGATCAGAGGTTCAAGATCCACGTGGTCGTCGTGAACCTCAAAATCAAAAGCTTCGTCAGAAGAATACGCGAAAAGTTCCTGGATATCGACTTTGACAGGCTGCTCGATGTCGATGAGGCAGCGTCCGCAGACCCCGACGGCCGTCGATTCGGCCTCCGCGGTCACCAGAATGCCCTCGTGCATCGACTCGAGCCGGAGGTCGAGGTCGATGGTCGAGCCCTCGGGGACGCTCACCAGCCCTTCGCCCATCTTCTCCGCGACCGGCAGCTGGATGCGCTGCTCGCGCATCTCGCCTGGGCGGTGGATGATGTCGTACACATTGACGGTGTACGGCGTGGTTCTGAACTTGGTCACGAGCGACTATTTTACGCGGGTCTTCCCTGGTTAGGGGCCGGAGACCACGCGGCTGGGATGAGAGACACAGGAATGAGCGCCGCCTTGAGCCGCAGCGCTGCCCCGGCCTGCGCCTCCAGGGCGGCAAGAACGCGCGTCAGATCGTCGCCGAGGCCCACGGCGGTCGCCCGGGTGGGCGGCCCGTACGCATCCCGTTCTCTGACGGCCAGCAGCCTGCGCACAGCGTCCTCCCCCGGCGTTCCGGCCACGGCGGACGCCACCCGCACGGCGAAGGCGCGCGGGGTCTCGGTCGCCGGGACGATCCAGCCCAGATCCCTCGCCGTGTCCCGCAGCTCGTCCCAGGCCGTGGATGCGCCGCCCCACTGGTCGGTCAGCCTCCTCAGCCTGTTCCTGCGTCTCACCCTGCGCAGCACGGCCGGGGTGAGCAGCAGCGCCACGATGAGGAGCGCGACGCCGACGCCTGAGATCACCGGCTGCAGGGTGGACGGCGCCGTGGCCCCCGTCGGGCTGCCGAGGTTCGCCGGGTCGGTCGGCACGATGGCCTTGGAGCCGGCCGTCGAGGTCGAGGTGGAGCCGGGCACGACGGCGGTCGGCGTACTGTCCGGCCGGGTGTAGCTCGGGATGGTGCCGCGGCCGACGGTCGGCTCGAACGCCACCCAGCCGACTCCGGCGAAGTACAGCTCCGGCCAGGCGTGCAGGTCGTCGCTGGTCACCGTGTACTGGCCGGGGTTGTTGGCCGTTCCTCCGCTGGTCGCGCCGGGCAGGTAGCCCTCCGCGACCCTCGACGGGATGCCGAGCGCCCTGGACATCAGCGCCATCGCCGAGGCGAAGTGCACGCAGTATCCGCTCTTGACCTGCAGGAACTTGGCGATCACGCGCCCGCCGTCTCCGTCGAAGCCCTGCTTGAGCGGGGTCTGCGTCGAATACGTGAAGCCGTTGTCGCGGAAGTAGTCCTGCAACGCGACCGCCTTGTCGTACTCGGACACCGCGCCCTTGGTGGCGGAGATGGCGGTGCTGGCGATGATCGACGGCAGATCCGGAGGGAGGAACAGGTCGCGCTCGACCGAGGCCGGCACGAATCCGCCCGCCGCCTGCAGCTGGTCGGCCGTCGGCTGCAGCACGAGGCTGGTCGCCGTGTACTTCTGGCCCTGCGTCGTGGTGTTGATCGCGCCGACGGTGAGGTCGTCGGGATCCCACGACCAGGTGCCGCTCAGCCCGGAGACGCCCTGCACCGGATACGGCACGGGCAGCCAGCGGCTCTGCATGTTGTCGATCTCGACCTTCGTGGTGATCTTGGTGGTCGCGACCGTGTCGGAGAGCCCGAACACCGGCCCGATCGTGTTGCCGCTCGGCAGCCGTTTGGTGTCGCGCTCCCTGTGCTTCCAGACCGACCCGGTGAACTGGTCGAGCGACGCCAGCTTGAGGTACTGCCCGGACGATGCCGTCGTCGTGTACGTGAGCGCTCGCACGGCCGCCGGCCTGCGCAGATCCTTGCCGAGGTCGATCAGCGGCGTCACCGTGCCGCCGATCGAGATGCCCCCCGCCGTGAACGAGGTCGCGCCGCCCCTGTCGAAGCCCGGAGCCGTGCCGCCCAGGATGAGCGCGACCACCACCGCGGCCGCCGAGATCGAGAGGGAGGCCGTCGGCCGGGGCGTCCCCGGCCGCCTGGTGCGCACGTCGCAGCGCAGCAGCCAGAGGAACGCGGCGGCGGACGCCGCGAGCGCGAACGGGTCGAGCCCGTCGCCGAGCAGCGCGCCGGGCACCACGAGCACGATCCCCACCCCGAGCGCCGTGAACGCGGGCACCCGGAACGCGATGGCGAGGGTGTCGAGCAGGATGGCGAGGACGCATCCGCCGCCGACCACCAGGAACATGAACTCCGGCAGGCTCTCCGCCGGGGTGCCCTGCTGGTAGATCGACAGCATGGCCTGGTCGATGAAGTCGCCCCACGCCGCGAAGGTGCGCGGCGTCGGGAGGATGCCGAGCAGGCCGGTTCCCCTTCCGAAGGCCACGGTCATCACCACCGCCGCCTCGGCCAGCAGCAGGAGCGGCACGATGCGCCGGTGCACGCCGGCCGTGCGCAGCGCCGCTCCGGTGACCAGGAGCAGGGCGGCAGAGAACACCAGAGCGAACCACCAGCCCGCGCCCTGGATGAGGCCGACCAGCGCGAAGCTGACGGCGACCACCTGGATGAGCAGCGCCGTCGTCAGCCGCCAGTACCCCTGCCGTCGCTCCCGCACCAGCGGCACGGCGCCGGCGAACGCCTGCTCGCTAGCCACGGTTCACCGCCGCCCTGCGCCGCCCGAGGGCGCGCTGCCAGCTGTCGGCCGGGTCGTCCCCTCCCGAGAACGGCACGCAGAGCCATCCGGCGTCCGCCAGGACGTCCTCGACCTCCTGGGGCGCGGACGCCCCGATGAACGCGACGGCCGGGTCGCACATCGAGCGGACGGCGGCCAGCGCCCCGAGCTCGTTGAGGGAGCCGCCGAGGAGCACGGCGAACACCGGGACGGCGCGGCCGGAGCGGCGGAGCCCCGCCGCGAGTTCGGCGACCGCGTCGTCGCGGGGCACGTCGCTCGGTTCGATGCCGGCGAGGTCGGCGAGCAGCAGCCGGTCGGCGCTGCCGACGTCGTAGGTCGGCGTCGCTGCTCCCAGCGTTCCGGTCCTGCCCGCCCCGCTCCTGCCGGAGAGCTGGCGCGGCCCCGTCTCGACGACGCTGACCACGAAGCCCTCGTCGAGGAGGTGGACGCCGATCGAGGCGACCAGCTCCACCAGGGTCTCGAACTCCGCATCCGGTGCCGAGACGTCCCTGGTGTCCGCGATCAGCCACGCCTCCGGATTGCTGCGGCGCTCCTCCTGCCGCACCATGAGTTTGTCGTGGCGTGCCGTCGCTCGCCAGTGCACGCGGCGCAGCGGGTCTCCCGGCCGGTACTCACGCGCGATCAGCTCGTCGGCGCTCGGGATGCTGTGGCGCAGCAGCTCGTGCTCCGTGCCCTCGCTGCGCGCCACATCCAGGTCGCCGCCCGGCAGGGCCGTCACCCGCGGGGTGACCACGAACTGTTTCGGCTGCCCGAGGGCGTACTCGGCGTACGCCAGCCCGAACGGGTCTGTGCGGCTGACGATGAGCGGGCCGACCGGATGCGATCCCCGGTGTTTGGCGCGCACCTCCTGCCGCAGCACGATGGTGTCCCTGCCGTGGCTCACGTTCTGCTGGTGGGCGCCGAGCCGCGGGAACGGGGCCTGGCCCTGCACCCCGACCGCCGGAGGGGCCGACTCGCGCCAGTTCGCGGCCGGGCTCGGTCGGGGAGACTCGTTGCGGGCCGTCGTCACGACGGTCGCGGTCTCCCCCGCCGCCACGATGTCCGGGTGGAAGCTGCGGGTGACGGTCAGTCTCGGGCGGTCGACGGTCACCGAGATCATCGCCGCCAGCGGCAGGACAGTGAGGAACACGCCGACGAACAGCACGTCGGTGCGCCCGAGCGCGACCGAGGCGACGAGCGCGACGACACCGACGGCGAACAGCGCCCAGCCGCGGACGGTCGGCCGGGGTTTTCTGACCGGCGACGACGTTCGGGCGCGCCGCGGCATGGCTCAGCCCGCCTGCCCTGCCCTGGTCGGGCGGTTCGCACCGTCCGGACGGCCGGAACCCCCCGCTGCCCCGATCGCGCCGGAGCCGACGGGCACGGGGGTCGCCGCGACGATCCTGCGGACGATGTCCGCGATCACCGGCGCGCTCTCGTGGTGGTGGCCGAGCGCGCGGCTGGTCGGCAGCAGCCGATGCCCGAGCACGGGGACGGCGAGCGTGTCGATGTCGTCGGGGAGCACGAAGTCGCGGCCGTCGAGCGCCGCCATCGCCTTCGCCGCCCGCACCAGCTGCAGCGTGGCCCTGGGGCTGCCGCCGAGGCGCAGGTCCCTGTCCTCCCTGGTGGCGCGCACGATGTCGACCGCGTACTGCTTGACCGGTGTGGAGGCGAACACGCTGCGGGCGGTGGTCATCATGGCCCGCAGCTCGTCCGAGGTGACGACCGGCCCGATCCGGGAGAGCGGGCTGGAGGTGTCCCTGGTGGTGAGCATGGCGAGCTCGGAGGCGTCGTCGGGGTAACCCATCGCGATGCGCGCCATGAACCGGTCGCGCTGCGCCTCCGGCAGCGCGTACGTGCCCTCCATCTCGACCGGGTTCTGCGTGGCGACGACGATGAACGGCGCGCTCAGCGGGTAAGTGGAGCCGTCGACCGTGACCTGCCGCTCCTCCA
Organism: Leifsonia sp. NCR5; assembly: GCF_002105485.1. Classification (NCBI taxonomy): domain Bacteria; kingdom Bacillati; phylum Actinomycetota; class Actinomycetes; order Micrococcales; family Microbacteriaceae; genus Leifsonia; species Leifsonia sp. NCR5. The sequence continues at coordinate 89,882 of NZ_NCSR01000017.1, read as the reverse complement.
TGCACTCGAGCAGCGCAGACTGGGTCTTGGGGCTCGCGCGGTTGATCTCGTCGCCGATGACGATGTTCGCGAACACCGCTCCCGGCTTGAACTCGAACCGCCGCTCCGCCTGGTTGTAGACGGACACGCCGGTGACGTCGCTCGGCAGCAGGTCCGGCGTGAACTGGATGCGGCTCACCGTGCAGTCGACCGACTTCGCCAGCGACTTCGCGAGCATCGTCTTCCCGACGCCCGGCACATCCTCGATCAGCAGGTGCCCTTCGGCGAGCAGCACGGTGAGCGCGGTCTGGACGGCGTCGTGCTTGCCGTCGATGACCGACTCGACGTTGGCGGTGATCTGGGCCGCGGCGCGCCTCAGCTCATCGAGGTCCATCCCGGTGGCGTGGTCCGTCTCATCGGGGGCGACCGACGATTCGGTCGGCTGGCGCGTCGCGTAACTGTTCATGTCTCCTGCAAATACTCGTAGACGGCGGTGGGGACGTATGGACTCACGTCACCCCCGAGCGCGGAGACCTGGCGCACGAGGGAACTGGAGACGTGGGCGTTGGCTGGGTTGGGCAGGATGAACACGGTCTCGACCGCTGCGAGGTGGCGGTTGACGATGGCCATCGGCGTCTCGTACGCCACGTCCACCTGCGACCGGATGCCCTTGACGAGCACGTGCGCCCCGACATCGGTGCAGTAGTCGACCAGCAGGCCGACACTCCAGGATGCGACGACGATGTTCCCGGGGATCCCGGCGTCCGCGATCGAGCGCTCGATCAGGGCGACCCGCTGAGCGATGGGCAGGAGGGCGCTCTTGTCCGGGTTGTGCACGACGAGCACGTGGACCTCGTCGAACAGGCCTGCGGCACGTTCGATGACGTCGAGATGCCCGAGGGTGACCGGGTCGAACGATCCAGGGACAACGGCGATCCTGTTCATAGACCTTCAGACTATCCCGCTGTACCCGGCATTTCGTTGTGAATCCGTTACCAAAGTATGGCCGTGGCGCCGCCCCCTTCCAGGGGCCACCGAGCGGTCAGGATTTGCCGAGGAAGGCCCGTTCGCTCTCGTCCAGTCGCCGTGCGAGGGCGGCGGCCAGTGCGGGGTGCGCGGAGAGCCCTCCGTCGTCGTCCAGCGTCTCCTGCGCCGCCGTCCTCGCCTCCGCGATCAGTTCCCCGTCGGAGGCCACGCGCAGCAGCCGCAGCGACGACCGGCCGCCGGACTGCCTGCTGCCGAGCACGTCGCCCTCGCGGCGCAGCTCCAGGTCGATGTTCGCCAGCTCGAAGCCGTCGAGCGTCGCGGCCACCGCCTCGACCCGCTCCCTGGCGAGCGTCTCCTGCTCGGCGGAGGTGACCATCAGGCAGAGCCCTGGCACCCCGCCGCGGCCGACCCGGCCGCGCAGCTGGTGCAGCTGCGAGACGCCGAACCTGTCCGCGTCGAGGATGACCATCGCCGACGCGTTCGGCACGTCCACTCCGACCTCGATCACGGTGGTGGCGACGATCAGGTCGAGGTCGCCCGCGGCGAACGCGCGCATGATCTCATCTTTGGCGTCGCTGCTGAGCTTGCCGTGCAGCATCCCGATGCGCGCATCCCGGAACAGCGGGTCGGCGCGCACCTGCGCCGTGACGGACTCGACATTGGCGATCGGGCGCACAGGGGCGCCGTCCTCGTCCTGCTCCGCCTCTTCTCCGTCGTCCTCCCTGTCTTTGCCGGTGATCGCCGGGCAGACCACGAAGACCTGTCTGCCTTTGGCGATCTCCTCCGCCGCGCGCTCCCAGATGCGCCGCTCCCAGCCCGGCCGGTCGGCCAGCGGCACGACGAAGCTCTCGATGCCCTGGCGGCCCGCCGGCAGCTGGGCGATGGTCGACACGTCCAGGTCGCCGAACACCGTCATCGCGACCGTGCGCGGGATGGGCGTCGCCGTGAGCACGAGCACGTGCGGAGGCGTGCCGCCCTTCGCCCGCAGCGCCTCGCGCTGCTCCACGCCGAACCGGTGCTGCTCGTCCACCACCACGAGCCCCAGGTCGAAGAACGTCACGGCGTCGCCGAGCAGCGCGTGCGTGCCGACCACGATGCGGGCCTGGCCGGACACCGTGCGCAGCAGCGCCTTCTTGCGCTCGGCGGTGGACAGCTGCCCGGTGAGCAGGGTCGGCATCAGGTCGGCGGCGAGGTCCGGCCCGAGCATCTTCACGATCGAGCGCAGATGCTGTCCGGCGAGCACCTCGGTCGGCGCGAGCAGTGCGGCCTGGCCGCCGGAGTCCGCGACGGCGAGCATCGCCCTCAGCGCCACCAGGGTCTTGCCGGAGCCGACCTCGCCCTGCACCAGCCGGTGCATCGGGGCGGTGTCCGCCAAGTCGCGCGCGATCTCTGCCCCGACCGTGGCCTGGTCGGCGGTGAGCTCGAACGGGAGCACGGCATCCAGCCTGTCGAGGAAGCCGCCCGTCTTCGCCGTGCGCGGGGTCGCGGCGATCGCCCGGGAGGCCGCGCGCTGCTGCAGCAGGGCGGCCTGCAGCACGAACGCCTCGTGAAAGCGCAGCGTGTCGCGCGCCCGCTGCCACTGCGCGTCCTTCTCCGGACGGTGCATGTACTCGTACGCGGTCCGCAGGGCGAGCAGGCCGCGCTCGGCCACGATCCGCTGCGGCACCGGGTCCGAAACGTCGGTCAGCGCCTCCAGGGCGAGCGCGACGGCCTTCTGCACCTGCCAGCTGGCGACGGTGCCGGTCGCCGGGTAGATCGGGATGGGGGTCTGCGCCCAGTTCTTGGCGGCGGCGCTGCCGGGGACGACGGCGTTCTCCGCATCCGGCTCGAACAGTTCGTAGTCCGGATGCGCCAGCTGCAGGGCGCCGCGGTAGTCGGACACCTTGCCGGCGAAGATGCCGCGGACACCGGGGACGAGCTCTTTCGCCCGCCACGCCTGGTTGAAGAAGGTGAGGGTCAGGATGCCCTCTCCGTCGGTGATCTTCACCTCGAGGATGGAGCCGCGGCGGGCGCGCATCGGGCGCTCCTGCACGCGGATGACCTCGGCCACGATGGTCACGTTCTCGTCCAGCGGCAGGTTCGCCAGCGCCGTCAGCTCGCCGCGCTTGGCGTAGCGGCGCGGATAGTGGCTCAGCAGGTCGGAGACGGTGCGCATCCCGAATGCCTTCTCGAACGCGGAAGACGTGCGCCCGCCGAGGACCCCGCTCAGCCGGGAGTCGAGACTGATCGCACCATCGACGGCCGGTGCGGAAACGGAACTCATGGTTCGATCGTATGCGCCGCGTCCGTCAGTGCCGCCAGTTCGGCCGCGACGGCCTCGTCCTCCGGCTGCTCGGCGGCGAGCCGCTGCTGGATGCGCCTGGCCTCCTGGATGCGCCCGAGCTCACGCAGGCAGCGTGCGACGGTCCACGCCGCCGCGAAGCGCTGCTCCGGCGTGCCGTAGCGCTCTGCCGCCTCCTCCGCCGCCTCGAACTCGGCGAGCGCCGACACCGGGGTGCCCTCCTCGAACAGCCGCCAGCCGCGGTTGTTGTGCAGGGCGACCGCCCAGCGCAGTGTGCGCGGGTCGTGGCTGGATGCGAGGTCGGAGAGTCCCTCCGCGGTCCAGTGCTCCGAGCGCTCCGGATCGGAGATGGCGAGCATGTGGGCCGCATCGACGGCGAGGAAGGTCTCTCCCTGGCGCCGGGCAGCACTGAGGGCCTCCTCGAACAGCGCGGTGGCCTCCGCGGTTCGTCCCGCGGAGTTGCGGAGTCGTCCGCGTTCGAGCAGCACGCGCACGGCGAGCGTGTCCGTGGCGGGGATCAGCAGGTCGAGCAGGGCGTCCGCCTCGTCGAAGCGGCGCAGCAGCCCGAGCGCGCGGGCGCGCTGGGTCTCGAGCTCTGCCCTGACCAGTTCGGGCCGGTCGGGCTCTGCCGCCGCTGCGGCGAACCGGTCGGCAGAGGCGACAGGGTCGTCGAAGTTCCAGATGGCGTCGAGTTCTGCCTGTTCCAGGCGATCTACCATCCCTCCATCTTGGCCGCCCTGCCGTCGCTGACGCTAGGCTCGAATTGCCATGACACGTATCGTCGCCGGATTCGCCGGCTCGCTCAGCCTGCAGGTGCCGAAGAGCGGAACCCGCCCGACGAGCGACAGGGTGCGCGAGGCGATCTTCTCCGCGCTCGACGCGCGCGACGCCGTGCACGGCGCCCGGGTGCTCGACCTGTACGCCGGATCGGGCGCGCTCGGCCTGGAGGCCGCGAGCAGAGGCGCGACGCACGTCACGCTGGTGGAGAGGAACGCGGACGCCGCCCAGGTCTGCCGCAGGAACGCGCAGTCGGTCGCGAAGGCCGCGCCGCGTTATGCGGTCCCCGTCATCGAGGTGCGCGGCGCGGCCGTGCAGAGCTACCTCGCCGGGGCCGGCTCGACCTACGACCTCGTGTTCATCGACCCTCCATACGAGGTGGACGACGCCGAGCTGCTCGCCGTGCTCACCGCTCTCGTGCCGCGCCTCGCCCCGCACGCCACGGTGTGCGTCGAGCGCAGCACCCGCACGCCGGAGCCGACCATGCCGGACGGCCTCGTGATCGAGCGCCGCAAGGACTACGGCGACACGGCGCTGTACTGGCTCGAACGCGACTGACGCTACAGACGCCGGTCGTGACCGACCTCGATCTCGCGCCGCTCAGCCCGCGTTGCCGTCCCAGCCCTCGTACGGGTCCCAGCCGCCGCGCGCGTCGAACGGCCGGCCGCCCACCAGCAGGCCGTCGCCCTCCCGCACCGTGCCGATCGCGCGGAAACCGCCCGGCAGCTCCGTCCCGGCCGGGAACGTCGCGAGGAGCCCGTGGTCCTCTCCCCCGGTGAGCGCGGCCTGCACATCGCCGCCGAGCGCTGCAGGGTCGATGTCGAGCGCCACGCCGCTCGCCAGTGCGACTCTGCGGGCGTCGAGCGCCAGCCCGTCGCTCAGGTCGAGCATGGCGGTGGCGCCCGCGACGGCGGCGAGCGGCCCATCCTGGATCGGCGGCTCCGGACGCAGCTGGGCGGCCACCGCATCCGGATGCTCGCGCAGCACCTCATCGAAGCGCGCCCTGTCCGGCTCCCCCGTCTCGTCGACCGCCCGCTCGAACAAGAGGCGCAGCCCGGTCCCTGCACGCCCGAGCGCTCCGGACACCGCCAGCACGTCGCCGGCGCGCGCTCCGCTGCGCAGCACGGGGTCCCGGCCCTCCAGGTCGCCGAACGCGGTCACGGCGATGGTGAACGTGTCCGAGGCGGACAGATCCCCGCCGACCACGCCGCATCCGGGGGCGAGGGAAGCGCAGGCGTCGCGGAACCCGTCGGCGACGCGTTCCAGGTCGTGGACGGGCGTTGCGGACGGCGCGGCGATGGCGACGACCATCGCGGTGGGCACGGCCCCCATCGCCGCTACGTCGGAGAGGTTGGTCGCCGCGGCCTTCCAGCCGAGGTCGTACGGCGTCGACCAGGCCAGCCGGAAGTCCGGGCCGTGCACCATCATGTCCGTCGTCACCACGTACCGGCCGTCCGGAGCCGCGATCACGGCGGCGTCGTCGCCGGGCCCGACGATGGTGGCCGCGGACTCCGGCAGCCGGGGGAAGATCCGCTTCAGAGTCTCCACCTCGGACACCTCGCCGATGGTCGCTCCCGCGGTTCCGCTCCCAGACATCGTCATGCATCAAACGGTAGCCTGAAACCGATGTCCACCCGTCACCGCGCCCAGCGTCGCACAGCAGCCATTCTCACCATCGTCCTCGGCGCAGGCATCGCCCTCGCCGGGTGCGCGCCGATCGTCTCGCTCCAGCCGGCGGCCGACGCCAACGATCCTGGATGCGCGGAGGTCAGCGTCCGCCTGCCCGACAGCGTGGGCGGCAAGGCAGAGCGTCAGACCGACGCCCAGGCGACCGGCGCGTGGGGCGACCCGACCGCGGTGCTGCTGCGCTGCGGCGTGCCGCCGATCGGCCCGACCACCAAGCCGTGCGTCTCGGTGAACGGCGTCGACTGGGTGCTGATGACCGAACCGGATGCGAAGACAATCGTCTACCAGACGTTCGGCCGCACCCCGGCCACGGAGGTCGTCATCGACCACGTCGCCGGCGTCTCGGACGCGTCGGTGCTCCCCGAGTTCGCCAGCGCCATCCAGACCATCAAGCAGACCAGCAAGTGCCTGTCGACGCTCGACACGTCGCTCACCCCGGCGCCGACCCCGACCCCGACGCCGACTCCGACGCGCTAGACGACGGCTCTCGGCTGAGCGCAGTCTGCCCGTCGGCGTGGATGCACCTCGCACAATCGACGGCGGGCTCGACGCGGCGAATGCGCCAGTCCAGACTCATGATGTCCAGTTCCCGGACGTGGTCGGCGAGACCGAGCGGGAGGCCGAGCAGCACCCGCAACGCCTCCCAGGCCGTCAGGTTCCCCACCAGACCGGACACCGGCGCGATGCTCCCGCCGGCGTCGCTCCTCCCCTTGAGCGTCGTCATCGAGAGCCGACGGTGGTCGTCTCGTGTCGCGTCCCGGATACAGCTCCAGCAGACTGTCTTGCCCGGCACGACCGTCACGCCCGGAGAACCGAGGTTTCCTCCGTACGCTCCGCCGACGATGTGAGGGATGCCGGACACCTGCGCGCACTCGGCGACGATGTCGGACAGTGCGAACGGATCGGGCTCGTCTCCGCAGCTGATGACGAGGTCGGCGCCATCGACGAGGTCGGCGAGATGGGACGTCGACTCGACCGACCGCCGGTGCCCAGACACCACGATGCCGTCGGTGATGTCGCCGAGGCGATCGCGCGCGGCGTCGATCTTCGCTGTACCGACCTGCACGGTCGAATACAGCGGCTGTCGGTTGAGGTTCGACAGCTCGACGACATCGGGGTCCACGATGTCGAGCCGACCGACCCCGGCCATCGCCAACGACTGGAGCACCCACGATCCGACACCACCGATACCGACGATGACCACCCTCGCATCGCCGAGTCTGTCCTGCAGGGCTCGCGGCGATGCGGGGAGCTGCGGGAAGGTCGCGATCATCTCCTCGAAAAGCAGTCCCTGGCGGGAGTGGCGGGCATCGCCCGCCCACCGCTCACCACGGCTGAGGAGTCGCTCGTCTCTCAGCACGTCGAGACATGCATCGACCGCGTTCGCGCTGTCGGGGAATTCCGCGACGGCTGTCCGAAGCTCGGCGATGGAACGCGTGCCGTCGATCAGCGGGATCAGCGCGATGACCGCATCCGTTGCCTGGAACTCCTTGACGCGCAGATCGCTCACTGAGATGAACTGAACCGTCTGGTCACGACGGAAGGCGAGGACGCTGCTCCGGAGCCGAGGGTGACTGTGCGATTCATCCATGACAACCTCCTGCATCTGTCGACGACCTACTGCGCGGCCAGAGCGACGACGGTGTCGACCGCACTCGCCCTTCTGGCCGGGCCGATCGAGGCCGTCACGAGGAAGACGACGGTGACCACAGCGATCGCCAGCCAGGCGCCCGGCTCGAACGCCGGGGCAAGACTCACCCCGAGAGAACCCGCGATGACCTTGGTCAAGAGCACACCTGCGAGCTGACCGAGGCAGAGACCGATGGCAAGAGAGGCGAGCGACACACCGATCGCGTCCCACAGCACGAGCCCGGCGACCCCGCGCCGTGTCGCCCCGACAGCGCGAAGGGCACCGAACTCGGCCTGCCTCTGATAGACGGAGAAGGCCATGACACCGGCGATTCCGATGGACCCGAGGCCGAAGGCGATGAGGACGACCGCGAAGGCGGACGCCGAATACGCACCGAGTTCGCTGGTCGCCCGCTCCCGCATCGCGGCCGCCGTGATGACCGTGAGCCCAGGGACGTCGCCGAGCTCGTCCGCGACTGCATCCCGTACCTCCACGGGATGGGCACCCTCGGCGACCGAGGCGTTCCAGCCCGTCTGACCTGACATCCCCAGTGCTCGGGCGATCGGGAGCGGAACGACCACCTGCGTCCCCGTGACCAGCGAATCGAACGTCCCGACGACAGCCAGGCGTTCGGACGCCGTTCCTCGCGTCAGTGTGACTTCGGAACCGACGCCGGCACCGCTGGATGCCGCCAGCGCAGCAGGCAGGACGATCCCGCCCGACTTCTCCAGGGCGGCCGGCGTGGTGTGGTCGTCTCCGGCGTTCCACGGGAGCTGCGCCGTCTGGAAATAGGTGGCCGGATCCACTCCGAGCACGCTGACCGCCGCGGTCTCGCCGTCCGGGCCGGAGAAGGCCCCCCGGTCGGCGATGGTGCCGGAGACGATTCGCACGCCGCTGACGCCCGCGATCCTCTCCGTCGCCTGCGCATCCAGGGGCACCGTGGACGTGACCTGCACGTCGGCCCCGAACTGGCGGGAGATCTGCACAGACATCGCCGTGCTGATTGCCGAGACCCCGATCACAAGCGCGAGGCCGAGACACGCGATGGAGGCGGTCATCGCCGAGATCATGCCCAATGGGTTCGTCCGTTGCAGGCGTCGCGCGGACGCCCGCGCCGACCAGGTCGGCAGCCCGGGCATCCTGGCCAGCAGACGTAGAGCGACCGGCGCCAGGAGCATGGATGCGGCGATCAGGCCCACGAGCGAGGCGATGGTGAGCGCGTCGTGATCGACGAACAGCGTCGCCACCGTCGGTGCCAGCACCGCGACCACGACAAGGAATCGACTCCAGCCGGTCATGCGGCGCCCACGATCCTGCGTGATCGTGGAGATCGGCGGGCGGCGCACCACCGACACGATTGACCTGCACGCCCCGGCCAGACCGGCAATGAGTCCTGTCGCGAACGCGATCGCGACCTGCCAGGGACGCACCTCCATCGGTGGAATCGGCAAGCCGTTGCTGGAGGTCAGGAGCAGGTTGAGCACCGCGCTCACTCCGAACCCCGCACCGATTCCGACGATGGAGCACACCACGCTGAGCATGGTCGCCTCAGCAAGCACGCGTCGCCCAAGCCACGCGCCCGAAGCGCCGACGGTGCGCATGACCGCGTATGTGCTGTCCCGTGCACGGATCGCTGCTCCGAGCGCGACGGCGATCAGGATCGCGGCAACGCCCATCGTCACGGCGGACGCCAGCACGAGGACCAGCGTGATCGTCGACAGGAGGGGTCCGAAAGCAGACGTGACGGCCGAGGTGTCCTGGAGCACCAGCCCGGGCGGGAGCTTCGCCGCGTTCGTCGCTTTCCAGTCGTCGGCAGAGCCAGAGAACGTGAGGTCCACTCTCGTGACCTGCGCCGGGAGGTCGAAGATATCCTGAGCCGTCGGCAGGCTGACGAAGATGTTCTCGTAGGCGAGCACTCCGAGGCTTCGGGGGTCGGCGATCCCGACCACCTCCAGGGCGCGCCGTCCTGTCGTGGCCGCGAGCGCGATGTCGTCTCCGACCGTGACGCCGAGGCGCTCCGCAATATCCGACGGGAGCAGTACTTCTTCGCTTCCCTCCCGTGGGAGCCTGCCCTGGGAGGCGAGCCGGCTGATCGCCTCGTTGAGATCGGTCGAATATCCCGTGACTGTCAGATCGCTGCGCGACCCCCTCGCTCCCTCGACGGACGACCCCCGGCTGAGCGTGGTGACCGCCAGTCCGACTCCTGGCAGCTCCGCGACGGCGGCGGCGTCCTCTTCAGGGATGGCCGCCCCCGGCGTGCTCGACACGATTCCGGCTTGCCCGATTCCGCCGAGCGCGTCGACGCCCGCCGAGAGGGTCGCTCCGACGGACAAGGAGGTGAGGAGGGTACCGAAGAGCAGCGCAACGCCTGCCGTCAGCGCCGACGCTGCGACTGCGTACCGGCGCCCCTCAGCGAAGAGCTGACGCAAGCCACGAGCGAACATGTTCACCCCGCTCGACGTCGGAACGGCCGGCAGTGGCCCTGTCATGGCTCAGCTCGTCGACGATGACGCCGTCTCTGAGCGCGATGACACGATCGGCGAACCCCGCCGCCCGCAGGTCGTGGGTCACCAGGACGCCGCAGCGGACCTCGGAGGCATCGAGTCCGGTACGAAGGAGATTCAGGATGATGTCGCTGTTCTTCGTGTCGAGGTTTCCTGTCGGCTCGTCGGCGAGGAGGACGTCCGGTCGTCCGAAGATCGCCCGGCCGAACGCGACCCGCTGACGCTGCCCTCCGGAGAGCAGGTTCGGCATGCGCTCGGCGTGGTCGACGAGATCGAGTTCCGCGAGCACATCGAGCGCGCGCGGGAACCACTCCGCCCGCTTCGCGTTCGCGACGATCGCCGTGAGCGCCACGTTCTCAACGACGGTCATGGTGGGGACGAGGTGGAACGACTGGAACACGAAGCCGACATGGTCGCGGCGGAACACCGTCCTCTGCCGTTCGGTCTGCGCCGTCACGTCACGTCCAGCGAACGAGATCGTTCCGCTCGTCGCAGTGTCGAGGCCGCCGATGAGCTGGAGAAGCGTGGACTTGCCCGACCCGGACGGGCCGACGATGGCAACGAGTTCGCGTTCATGGACCGTGAGGTCCACTCCGCGGAGCGCCGCGATCTCGTTTCCGCCGGAGTCCGTATACACCCGGGTGAGCCCCCGCACGGCGAGAATCTCCTGCGCACCTGCGATCACGACGCCACCGCCGGACGTTCCGGCTGCATCCGATCGAACTCGTACCACATCTCCCACTCGCCGAATTCGCCATCGAGCAGCGTCGACTCGATGACCGTCCACAGCCTGGCGAGCGCGCTCGCGTCGTCCGTGCTCGTCCGAGGTGCGGGAATCGGCTCGTGATACTCGAGTTGGTAGTGCCCGTCGGCGGAGGAGCGCAGAGTGATGGGCACCATGGGCGCCCCCGCTGCGCGGCTGATGAGAACGGGTCCGAGCGGAGCGTTCACCGTTGTTCCGAGGAAAGGCACCCGCCGATGGTGTTTGTCCACCCCGCGAGGGTCCAGCTCCGGGAAGAGGGAGAAGGCCCGACCGGACCGGAGAACGGCCAGGGCTCGCCGGAAGGTGGACTCGGATCCCAGCTGATGCGCGTCGATGTCGAGTGAGGGGAAGGCGAACCGGTGGAGCGCGTCGAAGTTCATCCGGTTGAACACGAGGCTGACCGGCATATGGTGCGCCATCAACGGACCGATCGGATAGGACGGCCCGACGTGGAGCGGAAGCGCCAGCACGCCGTGACCAAGGCTCTGGGCACGGCGGAGATTGTCCAGGCCCGTAACCGTCACGACCCGATCGAAGAGGGCGTCCGGCTCATTCAGCCAGAGACAGAGGAACGTCGAGTCGAATTGCAGCCGCGGCCCGTAGACGGAGAAACGCCGCGCCTGTTCCGCCTTGTCGAGGCTGTCGAGAGCCGGCGCCTGATCCATGAACGCCACCGTGCGCTCGTAGATGGCGTCCGGGTGTTCCGCAGGAGGGACGTCCTCCAGGTAGGAAGCCTGGGCGTAGTCCGAGAGCTCGGACATCAATGCCCACGCCCGTTCGGGTCCGGCTGCCTTCAGCGAAGCGAAGAGAGCCGGATGGTCCGGAAGCTCGAAGATGTTGAAAAGCGGCATGGCCATGCTGGCGGGATCCCTTCATCGACGCCGATTGTCAGAGAGCGGGCGGCGTGAGTGCGGCGGCGATCACCGCCGCACTCAGACGAGTCAGCTGCACATGCACTGGCTGCCACAGGCGAGCGTCGCTCCGGCCTGCAGGTCGATGTCCTTGACCTTCTCCACGGGAATCACCTCCTCACTGAATCGATGCCCACGACTGGGCGTTGATTCAGTGTTCCGAGGTTAGGTCTGCAATGTCAATCAATGCATTTCTTAGTCTGACATTACATACAGGTATTTATGTTGCGCGCGCGTCGCTCAGGCTGCGGCGCGCGCCAGCGCTACGTCGATGAGCTCGGTGATCAGCGCCGGGTATGCGAGGCCGGACTCCTGCCAGCAGCGCGGGAACATCGAGATCGGCGTGAAGCCGGGCATGGTGTTGATCTCGTTGATGACGAAACCGTCCGCGGTGAGGAAGAAGTCGACGCGGGCGAGGCCCTCTCCCCCGATGGCGTCGAACGCCTTCGCCCCGAGCGCCTGCATCGTGGCGAGCTCGTCGGCGGTCAGGTCGGCCGGGCACACCAGGTCGATGCCGGGCGCATCCAGGTATTTGGCTTCGAAGTCGTAGAAGTCGCGGCCGGTGACCACGATCTCGCCGGCGACGGAGGCGCGGGTCGCCTGTCCGGGGCGGCCGCCGAGCACCGCGATCTCCACCTCGCGGCCGACCAGGCCGGACTCGATGAGCACGCGGTCGTCCTCGGCCAATGCCGTCTCGATCGCCGCGTCGAGCTGCGACCAGTCGGAGACCTTGCTGACGCCGACGCTCGAACCGGCGCGCGCCGGCTTCACGAACGCGGGGAGACCCAGCTCCTCCGCCGTCCTGCGCACCGCATCCTTGTCGGTGCGCCACTCGTACGCGGAGACCGTGCGCCACGGCGCCACGGGGATGCCCGCCTGCTGCAGCACGGTCTTCGTGAAGTGCTTGTCCATCCCGAGCGAGCTGGCCAGCACGCCGCTGCCGACGTACGGCAGGTCGACGAGCTCCAACATCCCCTGGATGGTGCCGTCCTCTCCCCACGGGCCGTGCAGGATCGGGAACACCAGGTCGATGTCGCCGAGCGACCGCGTCTGGCCACCCTCCGTCACCGTGAGTTCGCGCGTAACGGCGCTCTCCGGCCAATGGATGCGCGTGCCGTTGTCCTCGACGGCCGGCAGCTTCTCGGCGTTCAGCGCGAACAGCGCCGCGTCGTCCGGCTGCAGGGTGAACGCACCGTCGCGGGTGATGCCGACGGGGATGACCTCGTAGCGGTCGCGGTCAATCGCGCCGAGCACTCCCGCGGCCGTTGCGCAGCTGATCGAATGCTCGCTTGAACGCCCCCCGAAGAGAAGCACGACCGCGATTCGGTCCGTCATCCGTTGTCCTTTCACCCTGGGGTTCGTCCGAATCGGTGGTGAGATGCGGCGCGATGTCTTTCGGATCGAGCGTACCGGCAAGCACCTGGCTCACCTGGCGCACGATGGGCATGTCCACGCCGCGGGCCTCTGCCAGCGTCAGGATGGGGGCGACGGACGCCAGACCCTCCGCGGTCTGGTTCATCTGCTTCACGACGTCGTTGAAGCTGTAGCCCTGGCCGAGCAGGCGGCCGGCGGTGTTGTTGCGGCTGAGCGACGACTCGCAGGTGGCGATGAGGTCGCCGAGACCGGCGAGGCCGGACAGCGTGACAGCCTCCGCGCCGTATGCCACGGCGAAGTCCGTCATCTCCACCAGCCCGCGGGTGATGATCGACGCCTTGGTGTTCTCGCCGTAGCCGACACCGTCGACGATGCCGATGGCGACGGCGATCAGGTTCTTGAGCACGCCGCCGAACTCGGTGCCGATCACGTCGGTGTTCACGAAGCTGCGGAAGTAGCGGTTGGTGGCGGCCATCGCCACCGCCTGCGCCGTCTCGAGGCTCACCGACGACACGACAGCGGCGGTCGGCTGCTCGCGCGCGATCTCGAGCGCGAGGTTGGGACCGGAGGCCACGGCGATGCGCTCCTGCTCGATCGGCAGCCCCTGGGCGATCACCTCGCTCATCCGGAGGCCTGTGCCCTTCTCGACGCCCTTCATCAGGCTGACGACGATGGTCGACGGGCCGAGGTACGGCGCGATGGCCTCCAGGTTGGAGCGCAGGGTCTGGCTCGGGATGGAGACGAAGACGAGTTCCGCATCCCGCATCGCATCGGACAGCTTGGACGTGGCCTTGAGGTTGCGCGGAAGGTTGATGCCCTCGAGGTAGTCGCTGTTGCGCTTCACCTCGTTGATCTCGCGCGCCAACTCCGGACGGCGCGCCCAGAGGGTCACGTCGGAGCCGCCGTCCGCGAGGATCTTCGCGAACGTCGTCCCCCAGCTGCCTGCGCCGAGGACGGCGATCCTGCGGGGGGCGACGACGGGGCGTCTGCCAGCGCTAGCCTTCAAAACGGCCGGTCTCCTTCTGGTCGTGCTCGGCGGGGTTCCACCGGACTGCAGGCGCCTTCTCGCCGCGGAGGTCTTCCAGCAGCGCAGTGATGGCGTCCATGATGACGGCGGTCGCTTCGTTCAGCGTCGCCGCGTCGAGGTTGCGGCCTCGGAAAGCGGACAGGTCGACGGGGTCGCCGATCTTGACCTCGATGGTCTTGCGCGGGAAGAAGCTGATCTTCTTGCCGTAGCGCGCCATCACGTGCTGGGTCCCCCAGTGCGCGACGGGGATCACCGGCAGGTCGTTCTCGAGCGCCATCCGCGCAGCGCCCGTCTTGCCGCGCATCGGCCACAGGTCGGGATCGCGGGTGAGCGAGCCCTCCGGGTAGATGATGACGATGCGGCCGTCCCGCACGATCTCCTTGGCCGCCGTGAGCGGCGCTGAGCCGCGGGTCGACCCGGCGCGCTCGACCGGCACCTGACCGGACTTGCGCAGGAACCAGCCGACCACCGGGATGCGGAACAGGCTCCCCTTGGCGAGGAACCGCGGCATCCTGCCGAGCTTCCAGGAGACCATCCCGACCATCACCGGGTCGATCTCGCTGTAGTGGTTCGGCGCGACGACGTACGCACCGCGGCGCGGCAGCTTGTCGCCGTCCTGGATGCGGAACCGCACCGCGATGCTCATGATCGGGATGACGATCCCCGCGAGCACCCAGAAGATCGAGGGCCTGCTCGTCTCCTTGCGCGGGAGCTTCACGGGTGTGCTCGGTCGATCGGTTGCCGGGTTCTGCTCTGAAGAGGGTCGGGACACCCCTCCATTATCCTTCGAGAACGAAGTCGGCTCCCAGCAGCTGCAGCTTGGTGATGAAGTTCTCGTAGCCGCGGCTGATGATCCCGACGTTGCTGACGGTCGAGCGTCCCTCGGCCGTGAGCGCGGCGATCAGGTGGCTGAAGCCTCCGCGCAGGTCGGGAACCTCGATGTCCGCACCCTTCAGGTCGGTTGGTCCCATGATGACCGCCGAGTGGTTGAAGTTGCGCTGACCGAAGCGGCACGGGTGCCCGCCGAGGCACTCCTTGTGGATCTGGATCTTCGCACCCATGTCGATCAGGGCGTCGACGAAGCCGAAGCGCTGCTCGTACACGGTCTCGTGGACGATCGAGACGCCCTTCGCCTTGGTGAGGGCGATGACGAGCGGCTGCTGCCAGTCGGTCATGAAGCCGGGGTGCACGTCCGTCTCGATGACGACGGGCTTGAGCTCGCCTCCCGGGTGGAAGAACCGGATGCCGTCGTCGTGGATCTCGAACGCGCCGCCGACCTTGCGGAAGACGTTGAGGAAGGTGAGCATCTCCGGCTGGCGGGCTCCGCCGACGTAGATGTCCCCGCCAGTGGCGAGCGCCGCGGCGGCCCAGCTGGCTGCCTCGTTGCGGTCGAACAGCGCGGTGTGGCTGTATCCGACGAGCTTCTTGACGCCCTCGATGCGGATGACGCGGTCGGTGTCGACCGTGATGATCGCACCCATCTTCTGCAGGATGTTGATGAGATCCATGATCTCCGGCTCGATCGCAGCACCCTTGAGCTCGGTGATGCCCTCGGCGCGGACGGCCGTGAGCAGCACCTGCTCCGTGGCGCCGACGCTCGGGTACGGCAGCTCGAGCTTGGCTCCGTGCAGGCCGTTCGGGGCGGTCATCCTGATGCCGGTGGGCAGCTTGTCGACGATGGCGCCGAACTTGCGCAGCACTTCGAGGTGGTAGTCGATCGGGCGGTCGCCGATGCGGCAGCCGCCGAGGTCGGGGATGAACGCCTCGCCGAGGCGGTGCAGCAGCGGCCCGCAGAACAGGATCGGGATGCGGCTGGAGCCGGCGTGCGCGTCGATGTCCGCCATGTGGGCGGACTCGACGGCGCTCGGGTCGAGGAGCAGTTCGCCCTCGTCCGTTCCGTCGGTGACCTTGACGCCGTGGATCTCGAGCAGGCCGCGCACGACCCGGACATCGCTGATGTCCGGGACGTCGCGCAGCACGCTCGGACCCTCACCCAGGAGGGCGGCGACCATCGCCTTGGTGACGAGGTTCTTCGCGCCCTTCAGCTCGATCCTGCCGCGGAGCGGGATGCCCCCGTTGATCGTGATGCGGTCGCCCTTGAGGCCGACGCGCGCTCCTGCTGCCTGAGCGTCCTGAAGAAGTGAGTTCAAAGTTTCACCGGTAACGTTTTGGGCCGCCAGCTCTCGCGGCGGGCTTCGTATTCTGAAATGCGCGCCTCGTCGCGCAGGGTCAGAGCGATGTCGTCCAACCCTTCGAGCAAACGCCACCTAGTGTAATCGTCGATGTCGAAAGACACCTGGACTTCACCGACGCTCGCAGTCTTGGCAACCAGATCCACCGTCGCGGCTATTCCCGGCTGGGCCTCGATGGCCTGCCAGAGACGCTCGGCGTCCTCCTCCGTGATCTGCCCGGCGAGCAGTCCCTGCTTGCCGGCGTTGCCACGGAAGATGTCGGCGAACCGGGGGCTGAGCACGGCCGCGAAGCCGTAGTCGCGCAGCGCCCAGACGGCGTGCTCGCGCGACGAGCCCGTGCCGAAGTCGGCCCCGGCGATCAGGACGCGCGCGCCCTGGTATGCGGGCTGGTTGAGAATGAACTCAGGATCCTGCCGCCAGGCGTGGAACAGCGCGTCGTCGAAGCCCGTCTTGGTGACGCGCTTGAGGAACACCGCGGGGATGATCTGGTCGGTGTCGACGTTGGAGCGGCGGAACGGGACGGCGACGCCCTCGATCGTTGAGATCTTTTCCATCAGGCGCCCACCTTCTCTCCTGCGCGCGTATCCGAGCCGTCACGGCCCGGCGTGTCGTCACCATCGTCGTGCTCGAGGTCCCACGGGCTGGACAGCGTCCCGCGGATCGCGGTCGCTGCGGCGACCAGCGGGGACACCAGGTGGGTGCGCCCTCCCTTGCCCTGCCTGCCCTCGAAGTTGCGGTTCGAGGTGGATGCGCAGCGCTCGCCGGGAGCGAGCTGGTCCGGGTTCATGCCGAGGCACATCGAGCACCCGGCGAACCGCCACTCCGCGCCGAACTCCTCGACGATCTTGTCGATGCCCTCCGCCTCGGCCTCGATGCGCACGCGGGCGCTGCCAGGCACGACCATGACGCGCACGCCGTCGGCCTTCTTGCGACCCTTGATGACGGAGGCGAAGGCGCGCAGGTCTTCGATGCGGCTGTTGGTGCAGGAGCCCATGAAGACCGCATCCACCGGGATGCTCTTCATCGGCGTGCCCGCTGCGAGGTCCATATACTCCAGGGCCCGCTCGGCCGCAGCACGCTGGTTGGCGTCCTCGATGGTCGCGGGGTCTGGCACGTTCTGGCTGAGCGAGACACCCTGGCCCGGGTTGGTGCCCCAGGTGACGAACGGCTCGATCTCCGCGGCGTCGAGGTAGACCTCGGCGTCGAAGACGGCGTCGTCGTCGGTGGCGAGCGTCTCCCAGTACGCGACGGCGTCGTCCCAGTCCTGGCCGGACGGCGCGTGCGGACGGCCCGTGAGGTAGGCGTACGTCGTCTCGTCCGGCGCGACCATCCCTGCCCGGGCGCCGGCCTCGATCGACATGTTGCAGATGGTCATCCTGCCCTCCATCGAGAGCGCGCGGATGGCACTGCCGCGGTATTCGAGCACGTAGCCCTGCCCGCCGCCGGTGCCGATCTTGGCGATGACCGCCAGGATGATGTCTTTGGCTGTCACGCCGGGGCGCAGCTCGCCCTCGACGGTGATCGCCATCGTCTTGAACGCCTTCAGCGGCAGCGTCTGCGTCGCCATGACGTGCTCGACCTCGCTGGTGCCGATGCCGAACGCCATCGCTCCGAAGGCGCCGTGCGTCGAGGTGTGCGAGTCTCCGCAGACCACGGTGATGCCCGGCATGGTGAGCCCGAGCTGCGGTCCGACGACGTGCACGATGCCCTGCTCCAGGTCGCCGAGCGAGTGCAGCCGGACGCCGAACTCCTCGGCGTTCCTGCGGAGCGTCTCGATCTGGGTGCGGCTGGTGAGGTCGGCGATCGGCTTGTCGATGCCGATGGTCGGGGTGTTGTGGTCTTCCGTGGCGATGGTGAGATCGGGCCGGCGCACCGGGCGCCCGGCCATCCGGAGGCCGTCGAAGGCCTGCGGGCTGGTCACCTCGTGCACGAGGTGCAGGTCGATGTAGATCAGGTCGGGCGAACCGTCTTCGCCCTTGACGACCAGGTGGTCACGCCAGACCTTCTCTGCGAGAGTCAGTCCACGTTCGGAATCGGTACTCATGATGCTCAAGAACTCCTTAGCTTGCTTCCGGATCAGCCGACGACGAACTCCGCGACGAGGGAGGCCTGAAGGATCTAGGACTCGTCGCGGCAGCTAAGGAGGAGCAGACCGTGAAACACGTTGTCAGGTTATCACCGGATGGCGGGTGCTTCCGTCAGGCGAGCTCGACGTGCACCGCGAACCGGCCGAGGTGCACGGTCTCGCCGTGCGCGAGCGGCGCAGGCTCCCCCGGCGTCAGCTCGCGTTCCCGCTGACCCTCTGCCACGACGACGACGCCGTTGGTCGAGTGCGCGTCCGTCACCGTCAGCGTGTCGCCGTGCGCCTCGAAGGCGGCGTGCGTCTTCGAGACGCTCGCGGCCGGGTCGTCGACGGCGACCAGTTCGGCGTCCGTCCACGCCCCGAACGTCACCGGGTTCCTGCCGACCAGCACGGTGCCTGTGACCGGCACGGCGCGACCGCCCGGCAGAAGCAGCCGCCACTGGCGGGCAGGCGCCGCCGCGGTCGGAGCCTGGGCGGCGGCGGGCGGAGCGAACACCGGGAGCGAACGCTCGCGCGACGGCACCCGCACCGTCTCCGTCCCCGTGTCGTGACGGGGAGGGATGAGGTGCGGCGGCGGCACGATGAAGTCGGGCGAATCCACGCAGCCACTATA
This sequence comes from Leifsonia sp. NCR5, assembly GCF_002105485.1. Classification (NCBI taxonomy): domain Bacteria; kingdom Bacillati; phylum Actinomycetota; class Actinomycetes; order Micrococcales; family Microbacteriaceae; genus Leifsonia; species Leifsonia sp. NCR5. The sequence continues at coordinate 71,075 of NZ_NCSR01000017.1, read as the reverse complement.
GGGGAGCTACGCGCTGCCCTTCTTCCCTCTGCTGCCCTTCCCCCTGCCGTCCTTCGCCGCGCGGCGGTAGCGGAACGCGGCCAGGCGCGACCGCAGCCCGCCCGCGGAGGAGCGCGCGTCGCCGATGGCGGCATCGGAGGCGCGCCAGACCGCATCCACTCTGTCCGCGCTGACCTCCGAGCCGTCGAAGACGGCGGCGTCGACGTCGCGGGCGAGCGTGGCGAGGCCGCCCTGCGGCACGCGCAGGTTCTGCTCGCCGCTCTGCGCTTCGAGCGCGGCGGCGGCCTGCAGCCTGGTCGCGTTGCGCGGCACGCTGAGGCCGAGCTCGTCGTAGCCGTCGGCGAGCTCGTCCCACGCGCCCGCCGCCCGGCGGTCGGGCGGTCCGGTCGTCAGCCTGCGCCTGCGCCTCCGCCGTTTGAGGGCGGCGACGATGAGCAGCGGCACGAAGTACAGCACGAGCGGGATGACCACGATGCCGCCGACCACCCACGCCCACGCGGGGATGGCGAAGCCGGTCGCCGACTTCTTGCGCTCGTTGTCCTTCGTCTTCACCGGGGTGAGCAGGTCCTGTGCCTTCGGATCGGCGGGCGGAGGCTGGCGCACCTGCGGCTGCGGTTCGAGCTTCGGCTTGGTGGTCTGGTTCTTGGGGGCGTCCGTCTTGGTGGGCGTCGGGAAGAACGGCACCCAGCCGACGCCGTCGAACGCGACCTCGTCCCACGCCGTCACATCGTTGCCGGTCACCGTCGTCGGCTTCCCGTCGACCACCTTCGGGGCGAAGCCCATCACGACCCTCGTCGGGTAGCCGAGGCGCCTGGCCATCAGGGCGAACGCGCTGGAGTACTGCTCCTGGTCGCCGACCATCGGCGATTTGGCGAACAGGTCGGTCATCCTGTCCGCGCCCTCCCCTGCCCGCGACGGAACAGGATCGGAGGCGCGGCCGTGGCTGAGGTAGCCGAGCGTCTTGAGCGAGCGCTCCAGGTTGCGCAGCTTCTGGATGGCCGTGGTCGCCGAGCCCGCGTACTCCTCCGCCTTCGCGGACACGATGTCCGGGACGTTGGTGACGGGAGGCAGTTCGAGCCTGGCCGGGGCGACCTTGGCGAGCGCCTTGTCGCTCGGGATCTTCTGCGCGGTGGCGTCGACGCTGTAGCGGAGGCCGTCCTTCACCCCGCTGGTCACGGCGGTCGTGCCGGTCGCGGTGTTGACGCGGACCGTCGTGGACGGGTCCGTGCCCTGATACGCGTCGAAGCCGAGCTTGGTCAGGTAGCCGACCGTCGGCAGCCAGACGTCCGAGTACTCCTGGATGTCGATGGTCGCGGTGCTCGTCGAGCCCGGCGTGAATAGCCGGGGTTCCGGGATGGTGCTGCCGAGGAGTTCGAAGCTGCCGGACGCATCCGGGCTGTCCTTCGGGTCGGTGAGCGTCCAGACCACGCCGTCGTAGCTGTCCATCGTGGCGAGCCGGATGACCTGGCCGGAGGTCAGGCCGTCGACCGTGAACAGCTCGGTCTTCTGCAGATCCTTCGTGTACTGGCGGAACCCGGCGAGCGGGCTCGGGTAGTCGAGGGGGTCGAACGGCGGCGTGACCTCCTGGCGCAGCACGAACCGGGATGCGGGAGGCGGCGCGAGCGCCGAGCCGGCCAGCGCGCCGACCACCACGGCTCCGAGCGCCACGGACCCGACCCCGACGATCCTGCGGCGGCGCAGTCCGGGGTCGGCGACGACCTCGACGGCGGCGGAGCGTGCCCGCCGCCAGGCGAGCCAGAGGAGCGTGATGGCCGCGAACGCGACGCCGCGAACGGCGGCGAGGTACGCATCCACGGTCCCCAGCAGGATGCCGGCGACGAACAGGGCGAGCGGGCCGGCCACGAGCACGGCGGCGCGGCCGACGCCGCGTCCCCCGCGCGCCCTGGCGCGCGGCAGCCAGCGCACGGCGAGCGAGACGGACACCAGGGTCACCAGCCAGCCGGCGACGTACGGCACGACGGCGACGTACGGCGGCGCCTCCAGCGGTGCCTGCAGGGTGACGGCGTCGCTCCAGCCGAACACCGCGCCGATGACGAGGCCGGACAGGCTGTCGAGCGACGGGAGGACGCCCAGGGTGGCGGAGCCCGGCATCGCGAGCGGCGTGCCGAACAGGAAGTACGCAGCGAGAGCGACGGCGACGGTGAGCGGCACGGACAGCCGGAAGAGCCGGCAGAGCACCGCGGCGGCTGTTCCGACGACCAGGCCGCCGAACGCCGCGGTGACGAAGGAGAAGTGGCCGAAGGCCGGCTCGAAGCCGAGTATGGCGATGGCGCTCAGCACCACGACGACGGCGACGTCGATCCAGGTCGTCGCCGAAAGCCGGTCGATGGTCGTCGTGCGCGTCATCGGCCAGCCCTCTTCAGCAGGGCGGGAAGCTCGCTCAGGGTCGAGACGGTCGCGAGCATCATGCCGCCGAGCCTGCTCAGCCGCGGCTCGCCAGCGACGTCGACGCGCACGCCGACGGTCTCGGTGTCCGTGCCGTAGAGGCTCGCCGCCGCCCGGATCTGCGCGGGGTCGAGCTGCGAGCCGACCACCATGACGACGAGGCTCGGGGAGGCCAGGCGCATGGTCGACCGGCGGACGAAGTCGCGCAGGCTGTCGTGCATCCCGTCGACGGGCTGGATGCGGCACGAGTCGTCGAGCAGGGCCGTCGGCGTCTCGACGCGCATCGCCTTCTGCTGCCACACAGCGTCGATCTCCGTCTCCTCGCGGATCACCTGGCAGCCGATGGAGGCGAGCACGGAGACGCCCAGCTCGAACTCGTCGTCGTCGGCGAAGTGCGAGCGCTCGGCGTCGAACACCAGCAGGAGCTGCGACCGGCGCGTCTCCTGATACTGCCGCACCATCAGCTGTCCGGTGCGCGCCGACGTGCGCCAGTGCACGTTGCGGATGTCGTCGCCCGGCTCGTACGTGCGCAGCGCGTGGAACGCGAGGTCGCTGTCGGTGATGACCTTGGTGGTCTGGCCCTCCAGGTCGCGCACCAGCCCGCGGGCGGTGGCGGCGAGCCTGGTGGTCTTCGGGTGCACGAACAGCTCGACCTGCTCCGTCCACTCCGTGGTGCGGCGCAGCAACCCGAGCTGGTCGCCGCGGACGGAGAGCGCAGGGCCGGCGAGGATCAGCGCGCGGCGCGCCGTCGGCACGGCGAACAGCTCCTCGCTCTCCTCCCCAGCGGCGAGCCTCGGCACCATGAACTCGGCGACGCCGGCCCCGACGGGCAGCTCCATCCTGGTCGGCAGCACCGGCTTCGATCCCGAGTTCCGCACGACCATGCGGCCGAGTGCTCTGTCGCCCGCCACCACGCGGCGCGGGTTCAGCTCGATCGCCACGTCGTAGGTGGAGCGGCCGAACACGAAGCCGACCGCGATCAGAAAGGCCGCGAACAGCGTCGCCCCGAGGAAGGCGAACTCCGCCCAGCCGAGCAGCAGGAGCAGCAGCAGGGAGACCGCGGCTCCCCCGAGCACGATCCAGCCGAACGTGCTCACCACCCCGAGCACCGGTGCCAGCCATCCGGTGACGGCCCGCCAGGCCGGATGGATGCGGCGGCCGAGCGCACCGAACGTGCCGCGCACGGCGTCGCCCAGCTGCCCGGCCGCGATACCGGCCTGGGACAGCGGGCGCGCCCGTCTGCGGCGCCCGGTGGGTGCTGGGGTGTCCGTCGTCATCAGGCCGCTCGGTAGGCGGGCGGGGTGGCTTCGGCGATGGCGCGCGACACGATGTCCTCGGCCGTCACGCCGGCGAACTCGGACTCCGGGTCGACGATCACGCGGTGCGCGAGCACAGGGAGGGCGAGCTCCCGGACGTCGTCGGGCGTCACGTACGTGCGCCCGGCCGAGATCGCCCAGGTCTTGGCCGCACGGGCGAGCGCGAGGGCGCCGCGGATGCTGACGCCGAGGGCGGAGTCCTTGTCTGCGCGGGTCGCCGAGACGATCTCGCTCAGGTAGCCCATCACCGCCGCGTCGGTGTGCACGTCGGAGGCGAGCTGCGCGAGCGCCGTCACGGAGTCCGAGGCGATGATCGGCCGCACGCCCGCCGCGCGCGAGCGGTTCGAGGAGTCGAGCAGCAGGTTCACGGTGGTCTCGTGGTCCGGGTAGCCGAGCGACGTCTTGATCAGGAAGCGGTCGAGCTGCGCCTCCGGCAGCGAGTACGTTCCCGCCTGCTCCACCGGGTTCTGCGTGGCGATGACCACGAACGGCGCGCCGACGGGATGCCCGACGCCGTCGACCGTGACGACGCCCTCCTCCATCACCTCGAGCAGCGCGGACTGGGTCTTCGGGCTCGCCCTGTTGATCTCGTCCGCGAGCACGACCGAGGCGAAGATCGGGCCGGGGTGGAACTCGAACCGGCCGTTGCTCTGGTCGTAGATGGTCACGCCCGTCACGTCGGACGGCAGCAGGTCCGGCGTGAACTGGATGCGCGACTGCGTCCCCTCGATGGTGTTCGCGAGCGCCTTCGCCAGCACGGTCTTCCCCGTGCCTGGCACGTCCTCGAGCAGCACGTGCCCTCCGGAGAGCATCGCCGTGATGACGAGCCGGATGCTGTGCTCCTTGCCGAGGATCGCCTTGTCGACGTTCGCCACCAGCTGGGAGAAGGCGCCGGCGAACCAGTCTGCCTGTTCCTGCGTTACTGCCACGGTGTTCCATCCATTCTTTACGGGGACCAGTCCTGAACGCTGCTCTGCACGCCGCCTGCCGTCACGTACGCACCCTTGTATCCGCAGTACGCGTGCAGCCCGTTCGGCGCACCTCGGTAGTGCGCGTATCCACTGCCGTTGGTGGTGATCGACTCACTGGTGAGCTTTCCGCCGTTGCAGTAGAAGTTCATCGTGTACCGCGTGTTCGCGCCGAAGTGGTTGAGCGTCACGTCGTAGGTGAAGCTGTGCGCATATCCGGGTTCCAGGTCGCCCTGGGAGAGGTCGATCGACGGCTGGGGGTCCGGCTTCTTCGCCACGGAGACCGTGTTGGAGGTGTCAGCGCCACCGGTCTTGTTGCTGTGGTCGTTGACGGCGCGCACCTGGAACGAGTAGTCGCCGACGCCCTGGTTCGACACCGTCGCGGTCGTTCCCGAGGTGTTGTTCCACGCTCCGCCGTTGAGCCGCCACTGGTACGTCACCGAACCGCCGCCCGTGCCGGAGGGGTCGGACAGACCGTTCCAGCTCAGCCGCAGGTCGCTCGGCGCATACTGGTCGGCGCTGATCGTCGCGCCGCTGACCGCCTGCGGGGTCCCGTACGGCGTGACGGACGCGCTCGGCGCCGACTGCTGGCTCCACCCGTCCGCGTTGTGCGCCCTCACGGTGAACGAGTACGCCGTGCCGTTGGTCAGCCCGCCGATGGTCACCTGGCCGATCGAGCTCGTGGTCACGGCCTTCGGGCCGCCGCGCACCTCGTACTGGTCGATCGGCTTCCCGTTGTTCGCTGGGGCGGCGATGTCGACCGTCGCCTGCCCGTCGCTCGCCTTGGCGTTGCTGGGGGCACCCGGCTTGTCCGGAACGTCGTGGACGGTCACGCGGTACTGCCCGACGGCCGCGGCCGTGCGCTTCGGGTCCTTCGTCGCATCCTGCACGTGGTAGACGATGTTGACGGCGCCGATCGCCGCACCGGAGGCCGCGCTCACCGTGATCGACGACCCGGTGTACGTCACCGTCACCCCGGACGGAGCGCTGCCGGCCTTGGCATCGGTGATGGTGAGCGGATGCCCGGGGAACGGGTTCACCCAGGCCGAGTCGCTCGCGGCGCCGCTCAAGGTCACCGACTTCCCGCGCTGCAGCTCTTGAGTCTGCGGCGGGTTCTTCTGGCTGGCGACCGGCCGGTTGGAGCTCACCACCTGCACGTTGACGGTGCCCGCGATCGTGTGCGTCCCCGAACTGATCGTCACTGCGACCGTCGTCGACTGCCCGGGCTGCACGCCGAGGGGCGCGGACAGGGACAGCGACGAGCCGTTCAGCCCCACCTGGATCTGCTTGTTCGCCCACTGCGGGTTCGAGTACGTGAGCTTCGCCAGGATCGCCGGGTTCGGGTGGAAGCTCGACGCGCGGAGGTCGATCGTCAGCGGAGCCTCCCCCGGTTCGATCTTCTCGCTCGGCGACGTGAAGGTCGGCGCGACATCCGACTGGTCGGGACTGCCGACGGTGATCGGCAGCACCAGCGTCGTGATGCGGTCGGTCGTCTGGCCAGCATCCCGTCCGTCGTTGACCTTGAACGTGATCGCCGCCGGACCCCGGTAGTCCTTCGCCGCGGTGAAGCGGAGCGTCTGCTCGTCGCCGTACGACGAGGCGCCCGTGCTGTTGGTCGCGCTGACCCCGCTCGCTCCGGTGAGCTTGACCGCCCTGCCGGACGGCACATCCAGGATGTCCGACAGCTTCCAGGTCTTGCTCCCGCCCATCTCGACGATCTGCTGCGGCAGCGACTTCGCGATGCTCGGAGGGGCCGTGGCGTCGCCCTTCGGCGGCACGATGATAAACGCGTCGCCGGTGAGGCCGGTCACCGGATCCTTCACCTGGTAGGCGATGGCGAGCCGCTTGGCCGCGGGATGCACGGTGATCGCGCCGCCGGCACCCACCTCGGCCGCTCCCGCGTTCGGGCCGGTGACCGCGACCGTGAGGTCTTCGACGAGGCCGGACGGGTTCGTCGCCCCGGCCAGCGCATCCACCTTCACGCTGTCTTTGTTGGCGACAGCATCCGGTTCGATCAGATGGTCGACCGCGGACGGGTACTGCTCCTTGGCGTTCGGGGTGACGGTCACCTGGATGAAGGCGCTCGCGACACCGCCCTGGCCGTTGCTGATCTGGTAGCGGACGACGTACGCGCCCTCGGTCTTCGGGGCGGTGACGAGGACGACCTTGCCGTGCACGGAGGCCTTGAGGCCGGCATCCACCTGCAGCAGCTTCTTCTGCACGGCGATGGTGTACCCGTTGGGGTCGGAGTCGTTGTCGAGCACCGGGACGGAGACGGTGCGTCCCGGCTTGACCTGCACCGGGTCGTTCCCGGCGATCGGCGGCTGCACGGAGGTCGGCCTCGGGATGACGCCGATGCTGACCGTGCCGGTCGCCGTCTTCCCGTAGGTGTCCTTGACCTGGTAGGTGAACGTGTCCGTGCCCGCCGAATCCGGGTACGCCTCGTAGGTGAACGACGTGCTCGAGCTGTCGGAGATGCGGCCGAGGGTCGGCTGCGTGCCGAGCCCGGCGAGCGTGACCGAGTCGCCGTCCGGGTCGATGCCGTCGAGCGGCACGTCCACCGGCACGGTCGATCCGGCGAACGCCCTGATCGTGAGCGGCTGCGGGCGCGGCGCCTTGTCGGAGCCCTTGTCCGGGGCCGTGACCACGAAGCTCACCGTGGCCTGCGCCTTCTGGCCGAGCTTGTCCGTCACGCCGTAGACGACGCTGTACTGGCCGGGCTGGGTCGGCGCCTGGTATCGCACGGTCTTGCCGCTGACGAACGCGGTGGCGCCCTTGCCCGCCGCCGCGTCGTCGCGGAGGGCCGGGTCGAGCGAGAACGGAGCGTTGTCCGGCGAGTAGTCGTTGTCCATCACCGGGACGGTCGCGATGTCTCCGGCGCGCACCGTCACCGTGTCGTCGACGGCGATCGGCGGCTGGTGGGTGACCAGCGGAGGAACCGGGACGACGGTGATGCCCGCCTTCGCCTCGTGGATGCCGTCCGAGACGGTGTAGACCAGCTGCACCTGCTCGGCGAGCACGGTCGGCGCCGTGATCTTGACGATCGCGTTGTCGAGCACCTCGACGTTGAGGTCGCCTGCTCCCTTGGCCGCGGTGACCGACCGGACGACGAGCACCCGGCCGGACGGGGACACGTCGTTGTCGAGCACGCTGACCGAGGTCGGCTCGCCCGGGCGCACGTATGCGGTGTCCGTGACGGCGACGGGCGGGGCGTCCGAGCCGCCGTCGGCGACCACGTTGACCCGGATCAGCCCGGTGGTCGACTTCGGCCCGGCCCCCAGGGTGTACGTCACGTAGAACTCACCGGGCGCGTTGCTGAGCAGGGTAACGGTGCCGCGCGCGGCGTCCGTGGTCACGTCGGCGGCCGCCTGGCCGTCGATCGAGGCGCCCACCAGGCTGAGCGGCTGCCCGGACGGCGACTGGTCGTTGTCCAGTGGATGCACGACCACCGGCTTCCCGGTGAACCCACCGCCGAAGTCGGGCACGGCGACCGGGTCGAGCGACCCGGCGGGCTTGACCGTGATGAGCAGGCTGCCCGTCGTGCTCTTCTTGCCGTCCGAGACGGTGACCTTGACCTCCTTCGAGCCGGTCTGCCCGGTCTTGCTGGTGAAGGTCACCTCGCCGTTCGGCTTGAACTGGACGTCGTCCTCGGTCGTCGCCGCCGCGGACACGAGAGAGAGGTCGTCGCCGTCCGGGTCGAGCCAGTCGTTGAGGACGTCGTACTTCACGGACTGGCCGACCTCGGCCTGCGCCGTGCTCGCCCTCGTGGAGGCGGGGGCGGCGTTCTGCGCCGGCTGGTGCAGGGTCGCATCCACCTGCGTCGAGGAGGTGCCCCCTCGCCCGTCGTCGACCGTGTACCGGAACGAGATGGTGCCGCTCAGCCCGTCGCCGGGGGTGAACTGGATGGCGCGCCCGCCCTCCACAAGTTCGAGGGTGCCTTGCGCGGCCGGGATGGCGGACACGTCCGAGATCGTGAGCACGTCCCCATCCGGGTCCGTGTCGTTGGCGAGCACGGGAAGCACGGTGGAGCGGCCGGGGCGCACGCCGAACGCATCCGGAACAGCCGTCGGCGGCCTGTTCACCTTCGTGCGCTGCGCGAGGGTGTCGGAGAACGATTGCAGCACCGGCTTCTCCTCGCCGGTGTCGCCCTGCACGGTGGTCTCGTTCGGTTTCAGCTGCGCCCAGTTCTGCACGAGGCGCATGTTCGAGGAGACCACCCAGGCGTTGCCGTCCCGCAGGTTGTTGAGGGCGATCACGCCGTGGTTGACCCGGAACTCGAGGTCGTCACCCTTCACCGGCTGGTCGATGTCGACGCCGATGTCCTTCTTCCCGTCGCAGGCGTACAGATAGCGGGCGGACCCCGCCCACGCGCCGTACGAGCAGCTGCCGAGGCGCACGGGCGCGGAGACCGCGGCCGCTCCCCCGGCGGCCGTCGCACCGGCGGGATGCGCGACGACGGTTCCGCCGCCGAGCGGGACGCTGAGAAGGCTCGACGCCGTCGCGACCAGCGCAGACGGGTCGTCGGCGCTCGGCTGCTGCAGCTTCAGGCCCTTGGCGGGCAGGTCGACCGTCTTCCCGTCTGCCGTGACGATGCGGTTGCCCTGCGTGTCGAGCACGACGGGCCGGTCGCCGACGGCGGAGAGCTGGAACCGTCCGGGAACAGGGAATGACGCCGTCGTCGGCTCCGCCCCGGGATGCTCGACGGTGTAGAGCTTCTTGCCGCTCGGCGCCACCACGAAGGTGGTGCCCGACTTGGTCACGACGAGCTGCGCATCCTGGCCGACCTTGGCCGTCGGCCTGGTCTTCGTCTTGTCGAAGTCGAGCCGGCCGCTCGCGTCGAGCACCCAGAGCTGCCCGGCCGGCGAGAGCACGGAGAGCGTGTTCCCTCCGTAGCCGAGCTGGGACTTCTCCGGGATCTGGATGCGGCCGCCGAGCGAGACGAACGCCGGGTCGATCTTGTCCACGGTCCCGTGCGGTGCGTCGGTGAGGAAGTACGCGGAGCCGTCCTGGAGCACGTCGAGGTCGGAGCTCGCCCCGGTGACCGCGGCATCCAGTTCGTTGATCTGGTGGTTGAGACGGCCGCCCATCAGCTTGTCGCCGTTGGTCACCCAGACGTCGCGGGTGTCGAGGTCGACGGCGTTCACCGGGAAGCCGTTGTGGAGCACGGCAATGGTCAGCGGGACTCCCGCGACCACGGCGAGAGCGGTGACGGATGCGAGCGTCTTACGCTTCCGTATCCATGCGCTCAGCGATACCAAAACTCTAAAATCCCCCCGGGTACGAGACGACGACTACGCTAACACGGCGCAGCGCGCACGCCGATGGGCAGCGCTGCCCATCGGGCGCCGAGGAGGATCAGTCGTCGGCGTCCGGCGCCGAGCCCTGCTCCTTCTCCGCGTCGAGCAGCGCCAGATCGTCGAGCCCGACCAGGCGGGTGGTGACCGCGTACTCCACCAGCCGCGCCCTGCGATTGGTGGCCAGCTTGCCCTTGCCGCCGCGCAGCCCGGCGACGCCGAGCTTGTCGAGCTTGTCGCAGACGTTGTCGAGCTTGCGGTTGAACGTGGTCATGCTCCAGCCCAGGCGTGCAGCGGCCTCCGCCGAGGTCGGGATGGTGCCGCGGCCGGGCACGGCCTGGGTCAGCACGCCCTCCGAGAGGGCGACGATCAGCTGGCGCTGGCTGGTGGTGAGCGTCACCGGCAGGATCGTGGTCGACCCGCCGGAGTCGTTCACGGTCACGGCCGTGTTGAAGAAGTCGTCCTCGCTGCTGATCGTGAAGTCGTACGTCGTGGCCCCAGCGCTGAACATGACGTGCATGGTCTGGAACACGATCGGCAGCTTCGCCCCCGGAGCGAGCCACGCCTGCACGGTGCCGGTGGAGTCGCTGACCGTGGCGGTGAGGAGCGTTCCGACGTTGGAGAGCCACCACATCCCGAAGTCGCTGCTGATGGTGAGGAAGCGGCGGTGCAGGTACGGGTTGTCGTCGATGCTCAGGTCGGCCTCGCGCCCGATGCCGAACTCGTCCGGTCCCGTGACCGTGTACAGCTCTCCGCAGTAGTCGACCGTCAGCGGTTTCATTTGGCGCACGCCTTCAGCGGTTCGGAGGTGCGGCCGGAGCGCACCGTGGCGACATCGATGCAGACGGGGACGCCCGCGGTCAGCCCGGTCAGCTGCGCCTTCGGGGCGGCGGTGACGGTGGGAGGGTCCGTCGTGCCCTCGCGCACCCACTGGTACTGGTCGCCCTTCTCGGGCTTGGCCGTCTTCCAGACGATCGTCGCCGTCGTGCCCGACGCGTCCCTGGTGGCGGAGACGAGGGTGGGCGGGGGCACCACGGTGACGGCGATCGTCCCGTCCTGATCCGTGCCGGCCCGCTGCGTCGGAGAGGCGGCAGGGCTCAGCGACGGGACGAGCACGGCCGCGAGCACTCCGCCGGCGACCACGAGGACGGCGGCGGCCGCGATCACCGGAAGCAACCAGCGGGGACGGGAGGTGCCGGGACGGGATGCGCGGGGCTCGTGCTCCGCATCCGGCGCATCGGTATCCGTCCCCTCCGCTTCGCCGGACGCCGTCGCCGCGGCGCCGCGTGGCCGCAGCATCGTGTGCTCGACGGGCGCTGACTCGCTCTGCTGCTCGGGATGCACGGTCGGCATGGCGCCGCGCACCACGGTCGGACCGGCCAGAAGCTCGGGAGGGACCTCCACCAGCCCCGGTCGCGTCTCCGTGCGCTCGTTCGCCGTCGGGGAGGGAGAGGGTCGCGTGGCGGGGCGGAGCCCCTGTGCGTCCACGGTCTGCACCGACCGGGCGCGCGTCTCGTCCTCTCCGGACGCCGGAGGCGACTCGTCGAGCACGCGCAGGTTGGGCACGTCGATGCTGGTCGGGGCGAACCCGAGTTCCAGCTCCACCCGCTGCAGCGCCCTGGCGAAGTCGACCGCCGTGGCGAACCGGTCGTCGCGCTTGGTGGCCATGCCCTTGCGCAGCACGGCGACCAGCGACGGGGGCAGGTCGTCCCTGTCGATCGGGGTGATCATCCCGCGCTCGATCCTGCCGATCAGGTCGAGGGTGCCGTTGGCGCGGCCCGGCACCTCGAACGGCGTGCGCCCGGCGAGGATGGTGTGGATGGTCGCGGCCAGCGAGAACACGTCGCTGCGCACATCCGGTTGGGGGTCGTCGTCGAACATCTCGGCGGGCGACCACGGAACGCTGAGCCCGACGGATCGGCTGCCGCTCGTCCCGGTGTCCGCGTCCCCGCCGCGCAGCGAGCCGAGCGACGCGGTGTGCACGGGAAGCTCTTCGAGCGCGGAGGCGATGCCGAAGTCGGTGAGCGCCGGCCAGCCGAAGTCGGTGGTGAGCACGTTCGCCGGCTTGATGTCCCTGTGCAGGATGCCGACGCTGTGCGCGGTCGCGATGGCGCTCGACAGCCGCACGCCGGTGCGCAGGGCGTCCTCGACGGTGAAGCGCTCCCGCTTGAACCGGTCGCCGAGCGACGGGCCGGAACAGTACTCCATCACCAGGTACGGACGTTCGTCCGCCGACACGTCCGCGTGGTGGATCGTGACGATGTACGGATGCGCGGACAGCTGCGCCATCACGTTCGCCTCCGCCACGAACCGGGCGCGGGCGGCGTCGTCGACGCTGTCGGTCAGCAGCACCTTGACGGCGACGCTGCGCTTCGGGAGCTCCTGCTCGTACAGGAACACGTCGGAGAACCCTCCGGAGCCGAGCAGCCGGATGAAGTGGAAGCCCGGCAGCGCGGGCGGCTGGGAGGCGAGACGCCTCATGCGTCCTCACCGACCGTGAGCGTCACACCGCTGCCCAGATCGACGACGGTGCCCGCGATGACAGCGGTCGGCTCGCCGCTGCGCAGCTTCTGCGGCGGCTTGCCCGGCAGGACGATCATGGTGCCGTTGCGCGAGTGCAGGTCGGTGACCACGACCGTGTCCCCCTCGACCGCGATGGTGGTGTGCGACCGGGAGATGTCGCGCTCCGCACTGTCGACGGTCACCGGCCGCGGAGCAGGACCGCGCGCGGTGGTGGAGGCGACGGGAGCGCGGCCGACGACGATGGGCGGCTCCAGGTATTCGCGCCTGCCGTCGGCGAGGTCGACGAAGAAGCGCGGGGAGGGAGCGGCGGGCGGCTGCGCCTCCTGCGCGCCGTCCGCCGCAGTGTGCTGCGCACTGTCCTGCGCGCGGAGGCCGTCGAGGCTGCCGGACATGATCGTGAGGCCGTCGTGGTCGCCCGCCTCTGCGCTCGGGCGCGCCGGGGCGGAGTCCGTGATGAAGCGCGGCAGGTCGATGCGCGCCGGCTCCGCCTCCTCCGCGGGGCGCACGGCGGCGTCCTCGACGCTGCGCATCATGGTGGCGCCGAACAGGTGGTCGTAGCCGGTCGCGTCCGGTTCGGCCGCGTCCGCGTGGGTCACCTCGCTGAGAGTCGCGTCCGGGATGCGGGTCTCGCCGGCCTCGACCTCGGGCTCCGCCTGTGGAACGAGCACGGGCTCCGGCTCCGGCTGCTGCTCCGGGTCCGCTGGCGCCTCCACCAGCACCGGGGCCGTGATCGGGGCACGCTTCGCCTCTGGCGCCGCGACGGGAGCGGCGGCCTGCACCGCAGTCTGGCCACCCCAGCTCACGCCCGCCGCCCACACGATCCCGTCGGCCAGCGGCAGAGCTGGGCGCGCAGAAGCAGCACCATCCGCCAGCCCCGTGACGGCGAGCGTCACCGAGGTGGCCTCCGCCACCTGCTGCTCCAGCCAGGTGGAGACGCCGTCCGCGTCGATGCTGCGCTCCCCCTCGTGCGTGTGCACGGTCGCCGTCACCGGGCCACGGACGGCGATCATCGCGCGTCCGGCGGCACCCTCGATCAGGCCGAACGACGGTGTCCGGGCGAACCCGTCGGCCGCGAGCGCTTCGAGCGTCTCTGCGAACCCGGAGGAGACGGCGGCGGCGAGGCCGCGCAGCGCCGTGGCGTCCTGCCCTTCGACGATGAGTGCGCGCGCTCCGGCGGCGACCACCGCCCAGTCCCCGGCTGTCGTCTGCTGAACGTCGAACACGTCGGTGAAACCTACCCTCTCGGCTGCGTGTCTTCGAGAGAGCGGCTTCCCTCCGGCCTGTCCTTCGTGACATCCGATGCCGGTTCCGCGTCCCCCGCCGTCGATTCAACCACGACCACGGTGACGTTGTCGCGCCCGCCCGCCGCGATGGCCGCATCCACCAGCCGGTCGGCGATGTCCGCACCCCCGTCGGCGAGGACGCGCGCGATGGTCTCGTCGGAGAGTTCCTTGGTGAGCCCGTCGGAGCAGATCAGGAACGTCTGCCGCCCGGTCACCGGCAGCAGCAGCGAGTCCGTGTCGACGAAGTCCTCCGCTCCCAGCGCCCTGGTGATCACGTTGCGCTCGGGATGCACGGCGGCCTGCGCCTCCGTGATGAGGCCGGCGTCCACCAGCTCCTGCACCGCGGAGTGGTCGACGCTCAGGCGGGTGAGCTCCCTGCCGTCCCAGAGGTAGACGCGGGAGTCGCCGATGTTGACGACCATCCACTGCTCGTCGAGGGTCTCTTGCACCCGCACCCGCACCACACCGGTGAGGGTGGTGCCCGCGACGGCGACGCCGGACTCGTCGGCGCTCGACAGGGAGCGCACGGCCGCGTTGGCCTCGTCGATGGCGGCGATGACCTCCTCCGGCGTCGGCCGCGTGCCGGCCGGGAGGGTGCGCGCGAGCGACTCCACCGCCGTCTGGCTGGCGGCGTCCCCGCGGGCGTGCCCGCCCATCCCGTCCGCGACGGCGAACACCGGATCGGCCGCGATCATGCTGTCTTCGTTGACGCGTCGTACCGCACCCACATCGCTGCGTACGCTCACGCCGACGGTTGACGTCATGTACCGGTTTCCTCCTGCGTCTTCGCGGCCGAGGCCGGTGCGCGCCCGGTGCTGTCCGCTCCGGATGCGCCACCCTGGTCGTCCACGTCGTCCTGATCGTCGCCGTGGATGGCATCGGCGACGGAGGTTCCGCTGAGCTTCAGCTTCACCAGACTTGCAATCGTAGCGACTGCCATCGCCCCGACGATCACGCCGAGCGACATCATCGTGCTGATGTCGGGCGCCCACTCGATGTGCTGGCCCCCGTTGATGAACGGCAGTTCGTTCTCGTGCATCGCGTGGAACACCAGTTTGACGCCGATGAAGGCCAGGATGAACGCGATCCCGTACTTGAGGTATTCGAGCTTGTCGAGCAGGTGCCCGAGCAGGAAGTAGAGCTGCCGCAGCCCCATCAGCGCGAAGACGTTCGCGGCGAACACGATGAACGGGCTCTGCGTGATCCCGAAGATGGCCGGGATGGAGTCGAGGGCGAACAGCAGGTCCGTCGTGCCGAGGGCGAGGAATACGATGATCAGCGGGGTGAACATCCTGGTGCCGTTGACCGTGGTGCGCAGCTTGTTGCCCTCGTACTGGTCGGACACCTTGAGGCGCTTGCGGGTGAAGCGCACGAACCAGCTGTCTTTCGTGCCCTCCTCGTCGTCGTGCTTGCTGAGCGCCTGGTGGATGGCCGTCCAGAGCAGGAACGCACCGAAGATGTAGAAGATCCAGCTGAACGTGGCGATCAGCGACGCACCCAGGATGATGAAGACGCCGCGCAGCACCAGGGCGATGATGATGCCCACCATCAGCACTTCCTGCTGGTACTTCCTCGGCACGGAGAACCTCGCCATGATGATGACGAAGACGAACAGGTTGTCGATGCTCAGGCTGTACTCGGTCAGCCAGCCCGCGACGAACTGCCCGGCGTGCTCGGCGTCTCCGATCAGGAGCATCGCCAGCGCGAACAGCAGCGCGAGCGCCACGTAGAACGACACCCACAGCGTCGACTCTTTGGGGCTCGGGATGTGCGGCCTCTTGAACACGATCAGCAAGTCGAACGCCAGGATCAGCAGCAGGACGATCATGGATCCGATTTCGAACCATGCGGGAAGAGCAAGCTCCACGGGGGGACAACCTTTCGAAGGGCACCGGCAACGGGTCCGAAAGTCTCTCCCGCACCCATCGTTCGGGTGCCGCTGTGCCCGGGCTCGAAGACTCGAACCGTGATGACGTCCACAGCGCCGACCCGTCGTGGGTCGTCCGGGATACTCCCCTTCGCTCTGGACAGCCTACCGGATGCCCGGCGGCCGCGCTCGCCCTCGCCCGACCACACAAAAAAGCCCGGATACCAGTAAATTACTGGTATCCGGGCTGTTGTGACCCCAGCGGGATTTGAACCCGCGTTACCGCCGTGAGAGGGCGACGTCCTAGGCCGCTAAACGATGGGGCCGTTTTTGCAACTCAATGAGTATGCCACACCCTCCGCTCAGGTTCCAAAACGGCGGGTGCATCCCGGGCGTGGCGCGCGGGCTGCGGTCAGGCGAGCACGAGCAACGCGCCCGGAGAGACCGAGACCTCGACCGGCAGTGGGCCGATCCGCTCCCCGTCGGCGTACGCCACCACATCCGGAGCGTCGATCGTGACCGTGCGCGCCGGGAGGAATGAGACCTCGTCGATCTCCGTATGCGTTCCGGAGAATACTTTCGGGAACAGGCGCAGGAACCGCCACTTCGGCATGTCCCTGACGACGAAGAGGTCGAGCATCCCGTCGTCGAGGCTGGCGTGCGGCACCACGCGCATCCCTCCCCCGATGGAGCGGTTGTTGGCGACGGCGATGAGCAGCGCGTCGGTGTCGAGCGGCACACCGTCGGCGACCACGCGGTACGGGATGGGGCGGAGCGTCGCGAGCTCGCGGAGCAGGGCGAGCACGTAGCGGCTTCGGCCGCGCGGGCGGGTCATCAGGTTGGCGCGCTCGTTGACGGTGGCGTCGAACCCGGCGGAGAGCACACAGCCGAACCAGGTGCTCAGGCCGCCGTGCCGCACGATCCCGGCGTCGATCCGGCGCGGCGGCTTCTGCAACGCAGCGAGCAGGAGGGCGATGGCGGCCTCGGTGTCGGAGACCGGGATGCCCAGGCCGTCCGCCATGTCGTTGCCTGTGCCGCTCGGCACGATCCCGAGCGGGATGTCCGTCTGCGCGACGATGTTGATGCCGAGGTTCACCATGCCGTCGCCGCCGACCACCACGAGAGCGTCGGCACCGGCAGCGACGGCGCGTTTTGCTTCGCGCCGCAGGAGCTCGACGTTCGCCTCGTCGAGCGCGACCACCGAGTGACCGGCAGCGCGGAGCCGCTCGACCACGCGCGGGCCGACCTCCCGTCTCTTCCCGAACGACGCCATCGGATTGACCGCGACGACGACGGTGCGGGGGGAAGCGGCCATAGTGCACGATTATGGCGGACCAGCCGTGCGCGGCCGGGAGTAGACGTGGCTGTCCCCGTGTCGCGCGCGGGGGCGTGCCGGGCGTCCGTTCGAGCGGACTCCCAGCACGACACGCCGCGCCCGACTCTGCCCCAGCGGAGTTCCCGCAGCGAGCAGCACGCGTCTTCCGCCCGGACGGAGCTCGCGGCCGAGCCCACGGAGTCCGCCCGGGCGGAGTTCTCGGCCGAGCCGCGGAATCCGCTTGAGCGGAGTTCTCGCGGCCGGGGGCCCGCCCATTCCTTTCCAGCGGAGTCTTCCGCGGCGTGTCGCGCCGGGACTCCGCCCGGGCGGAGTTCGCGCCGCGGCCTAGAGGCGCACGCGCCGCAGCAGTTGCGCGTTCAGGGCCACCACGATGGTGGACACCGACATCAGCACGGCGCCGAACGCGGGAGACACGACCACGCCGATTCCGGTCGCCACGCCCGCCGCGAGCGGCAGCGCGATCACGTTGTACCCGGCGGCCCAGGCGAGGTTCTGCAGCATCTTGCGGTAGGTGGCCCTCGACAGCGTGATGACCCTGGCGACGCCGCGCGGGTCGCTCGACGCGAGCACGATCCCGGCCGACTCGATCGCCACGTCCGTGCCCGCGCCGATCGCGATGCCGACGTCCGCCTGTGCGAGCGCGGGAGCGTCGTTGACGCCGTCGCCGACCATCGCCACCTTCGCGCCGCCCTGCTGCAACTGCGCGACGGTGCCCGCCTTGTCGCCGGGCAGCACCTCGGCGAACACCTCGTCGATGCCCAGCCGGGCGGCGACGGCCTCGCCCACGGCCCGCGAGTCGCCGGTCAGCATCGCGACGCGCACTCCGCGGCTGTGCAGGATGCGCACCGCCTCCTCCGACTCGGGCCGCACGACGTCCGCGAGCGCGATCATCCCGGCCACCTGCATCCCGGCGGCGCCATCCGCACCATCCCCGTGCAGCACGTACACCACGGTCTGTCCCTCCGCCTCCGCCGCACGCGCGGCCTCGGCAACCGCAGCGTCGGGCGTCAGCCCCCGCTCGGCGAGCAGTCTCGGTGCCCCGACGGTCACGGCGACACCGTCGACCGTCGCCGTCGCTCCCCGACCGCCCAGCGCCTCGAAGTCCGCAGCGGCGGAGACGGTGAGCCTGCCCTGCTGCGCCTCGGCGACGATCGCCCGGGCGATGGGATGCTCGGCCGGTGCCTCGGCCGACGCGGCCAGCGCGAGCAGCGCATCCACGTCCCCGTCGGTGGCCTCCACGGACGCGACGCCCTGGCGGCCCTCGGTGAGCGTCCCGGTCTTGTCGAACAGGACGACGTCGATCAGGCGGGCGTCCTCCATCGCGTGCCTGTCGCGGATCAGCAGGCCGTTCTTCGCGCCGATCGCCGTGGAGATCTGGGCGACCAGCGGAATGGCCAGGCCGAGGGCGTGGGGGCAGGCGATGACGAGCACGGTCACGACGCGTTCGAGCACGAAGCCGGGCTCGTCCGGCCGCAGGATCGCCCACACGACCAGGGTGAGGGATGCGGCGGCGAGCGCCACGTAGAACAGCAGCCCGGCCGCGCGGTCGGCGAGGATCTGCGTGCCGGACTTGCTGGCCTGCGCGTCGGAGACGAGGCGCATGATCCCGGCGAGCGCGGTGTCTCCCCCGGTCTTCGTCACCCGGACCACGAGTGACCCGCTGCCGGAGATGGAACCGGCGACCACCTGCTCGCCCACTCCGCGGGTGACCGGCTTCGACTCGCCGGTGAGAAGCGATTCGTCCACGTCGGACCGTCCGTCGACGATCTCCCCGTCCACGGGCACCGCGGCGCCGGGGCGGACGCGCACGAGGTCGCCGACGGCGAGCGCACTGACGGGTACGAGCTCGGACGTGGACCCGTCGCCCACCCGCTCCGCCTGGTCGGGCAGGAGCTTCGCGAGCTGGCCCAGCGCATCCTGGGCGCCCATCACCGCCGACATCTCGATCCAGTGGCCGAGCAGCATGATCAGGATGAGGGTGGCGAGCTCCCACCAGAAGTCCATGCCGGGCAGGCCGAACGTGACGGCGAGGCTGTAGCCGAACGCGACGACGATGGCCAGCGAGATGAGGGTCATCATGCCGGGCTGGCGGCTCCGCAGCTCGGTGACGGCTCCGCGCAGGAAGACGAGGCCGCCGTAGAAGAAGATGGCGACGCCGAAGACCGCGGGGATGTACTGGCTGCCGGGGAACCGGGGTCCGCCGAGCCCGAGGATCTCCTGCAGGCCGGGCGAGAACACCAGAGTGGGGATGGTGAGGACCAGGGTCAGCCAGAACTTGCGCCGGAAGATCGCCGGATCGTGCCCGGCGTGGGCGCCGTGATCGTGACCGCCCTGGTCGTGACCGCCGTGGTCGTGCGCCGAGTGATCGTCGGCCGCGCCGCCGTGACCCGAGTGCTCGTGCGCCCCATGATCGTGCGCGTCGTGTGGCTGGTGCGTCTGATTCGTCGTCGTCTCGTTCATATCCACCCTTGAACAGTACCCCCCAGGGGTATATTCCTCAAGTTGCACGACCACCCTTTTAGGTATTTCCTGGTGCCATGAGACTGACGAAGTTCGAACACGCCGCCCTGCTCCTCGAAGAGTCCGGAAAGAAGCTGTTCGTCGACCCGGGGAGCCTGACCTCCCCGCTCACCGACACGAACAGCACCGTCGGCGTCGTGATCACCCACGAGCACGCCGACCACTGGACCCCCGAGCAGCTGAACCGCATCCTCGACCTCAACCCGGATGTGCCGATCTTCGCCCCGCAGGGTGTCGCCGCCGCAGCCCCCGACTTCGCCATCACCGTCGTGCACCCCGGAGACACCGTCGAGGCCGGGCCGTTCACCCTGCGCTTCTTCGGCGGACGTCACGCGGTCATCCACGAGAGCATCCCCGTCGTCGACAACGTCGGCGTGCTCATCAACGACGTGCTCTATTACCCGGGCGACTCGTTCACCATCCCGGAGGGCGTCGACGTGGATGTGCTCGCCACCCCGGCGGGCGCCCCCTGGCTGAAGATCGCGGAGACCATCGACTACGTGCTCGCCGTCAAGCCCAAGCGCAGCTTCCCGACGCACGAGATGGTGCTCTCCCGCGGAGGCAAGGACATGGCGAACGCCCGCATCAAGTGGGCGACGGAGCAGAACGGCGGCGAGTTCTTCCCGCTGGAGCCCAACGACACGCTCGACCTCTGAGCGCGTGAGCGAGCAGCACGCCGCAGCGTCCGGATCCCGCCCGGCGGTCGTCTGGTTCCGTGACGACCTCCGGGTCGCAGACAATCCGGCACTGACGGCCGCCGCCGGCAGCGGGATGCCCGTCGTCTGCGTCTACGTGCTCGACGACGAGTCGCCCGGCGTGCGAGCGCCGGGCGGCGCGTCCCGGTGGTGGCTGCACCACAGTCTCACCGCGCTCTCCGCAGCACTGGATGCACTGGGAGCCTCCCTGACGATCCGTCGCGGCCCTGCCGAACGCGTCATCGGCGACCTGCTCGCCGAGACCGACGCCGCCGCCGTGTTCTGGAACAGGCGGTATGGCGAGGCGGAGCGCACGGTCGACGAAGCCATCAAGACGCAGGCCAGGGACGACGGACGCGAGGCGTCCAGCTTCGGCGCGAACCTGCTCTTCGAACCGTGGACCATTCGGACGGGCTCCGGCACGCCGTTCTCCGTCTACACCCCGTTCTGGCGCGCCTGCCTCGCCTCGCCAGAGCCGCGCAAGCCGCTGGATGCGCCCGGGAGCATCGCGGGCGCTCCCCCGCTGGACGGCCTCACGGTCGCCGACCTCGGGCTCCTGCCGACGCATCCCGACTGGTCGGCCGGCCTGCAGGAGACCTGGGAGCCGGGAGAGGACGCCGCGCACGAGGCCCTCGCGCGCTTCCTGGACGAGGACGTCGCCGCATACAAGGCGGACAGGGACACCCCGGGGATCGACGCCACCTCACGACTGTCGCCGCGGCTGCGCTGGGGCGAGCTCAGCCCGCACCAGGTCTGGCACGCCACTGCCGCCGCGCGCACCCGCACGAACGCGGAGGGCGCGGCCACCTTCCTCTCCGAGCTGGGCTGGCGCGAGTTCGCGTACCACACGCTGTTCCAGCGGCCGGCGCTGGCGACGGAGAACATCCGCAGCGAGTTCGACGCCTTCCCCTGGCCGCGCCTGCACCCGACGGCGCTGCGCGCGTGGCAGCAGGGCCGCACCGGCATCCCGCTGGTCGACGCCGGGATGCGGGAGCTCTGGCACACCGGCACGATGCACAACAGGGTGCGCATGGTCGTCGCGTCGTTCCTGATCAAGAACCTGCTGATCGACTGGCGGCTGGGCGAGCAGTGGTTCTGGGACACCCTGGTCGACGCCGACCCGGCCAGCAACCCGTTCAACTGGCAGTGGGTCGCGGGAAGCGGGGCGGACGCCGCACCGTACTTCCGCGTGTTCAACCCCGAACTGCAGCGCGAGAAGTTCGACAAACACGGCGACTACGTGCGCCGCTGGGTGCCGGAGTGGCAGACGGACGCGTACCCGGAGCCGATCGTCGACCTCGCGGAGACGAGGAGGGCGGCCCTCGCCGCCTACGACGTGGTGAAGGGGCGCTGAGCGTCAGCGCCCGTGCTCGGCGAGGATCTGGTCGACGTCGATCCGCTTGAGCAGGCCGTTCCAGTCGATCCTGCGCGCCTCGTCCGCCTTGTCCTCGTCGGCGAACACCTTGCCGCTGCGCTCCACGACGATGCCGACGGGGAGCATCCTGTTCAGTTCGGCGAGGATCGCGTCGTCGACGGCTTCGGTGTCGAAGTCGGCTCCGACGGTGGCGTAGTAGTCGCCGGACAGGGTGTACGACACGATTCCGGTCTCGATTCGGCTCATGGGCGGCAGTGTAGTCCCGGCATCCGACGGGAGCGTACAGTGCGCGGCATGAGCGATCAGGATGAGCCCACCACTGGCCCCGATGCAACCGGCCAGGACACCCAGCAGAGCCAGGAGCCCGCAGCGCCGCGCGACGCCGACGAACTGACCGACGCCGTCACCGAGCTCGGCGCAGACGACGAGGAACGTCTCGACGCCGTCGCCGAGCACAACGCCTCGCTCGAAGAGCGGCTGCCCGGCGACGACGAGCTGCCCCTCACCAAGGGGTAGTCCACCCGGAGCGCGCCCTGGTTGGGGGCCTGGAAGGGCTCCCATCCGCTCGGTACGGTGGCGCGGTGGACAACAGTGGACGGATGCGCGACAGGGTCGCCGGATACGCGGTGATGGAGCAGGTCGTCCGGTTGCACGGGGACGTCCCTCCGCGGTCGGCCGTCGCCCGTGCGTTCGGGGTCCGCCCGCTCAGCGCCGGCACCCGGCCCTGGTTCGACGGCGCGCTCGGCGAGCGCGAGGTGGGGGCGATGCTCGACCGCCTGCCGGACGGCTGGACCGTCTTCCACGCGCTGCCCGTCGGGAACGGGGATGCGGACATCGACCATCTCGTCGTCGGCCCCGGCGGTGTATTCGTCGTGAACACCAAGAACCACCAGGGTGCTGAGGTGTGGGTCGGCGAGCGCGCCGTGCTCGTGAACGGGGCGAAGAAGCCGTACCTGCGCAACTCCGAGCTGGAGGCGTCGCGCATCCGGCAGGTGCTCGCCACCGCGGGCCTGGTCGCCCCGGTGAACGCCGTGGTCGCGGTGCTCGGCGCAAAGAAGCTGACGGTGCGTCAGCAGCCCGCCAGGGTCGCCGTGCTCGCCGCCGGCGGGCTGAACCGCTGGCTCACCCGGCGTCCGGCCGGTGTCGATCAAGCGACCGTGGATGCGATCGTGCGCATCGTCGACGACCCCGCCACCTGGCGACCGGCGCACGGCCCGTCCGGCGCAGGCTCGGCCACCGTCGAGCGGTTCGACGCCATCGCCCGCGAGGACAGGGCGGCGCGCGTCGTCCGGCTGGGCTGGCTGCTCGCGGTCGCGCTCAGTGCGCTCGCGGTGGCTCTGCCGTTCCTGCCGCACTGAGCGTCGCAGCGGTGCGCATCTGGAGTTCGAGCGCACCCTCCGCCTCGTGGAGGTCGAGGTCGACCGTCACCGACGCCAGCTCGGAGAGCGAGCGCAGGTGCGTTCCTCCGCACGGGATCTCGACGGTGCCGTCCGGGAGGTCGCAACGCCAGGTGCGCCGCTCCCCCAAGCCGTCTCCGTCGCGCGCGATCGACACCGCGGCTCCGGTCGCCAGCCATCCGGCGAGCAGCTCGTTCGCTGCGGCCTGCACGCTGTCCAGCACTCCGGCGAGGTCTGCAGCCTGGAACCCCTTCTTCCGCAGGCTCTTGCCGATGCGGTACGTGTCGAGCGAGCCGTCCGGCAGGATGCGCGACTCGGTGATCGCGAGCTGGTCGAAGTTCGGGTTGCCCCTGCCGTCGAGCTGCACCTCTTTGCTCCACAGCCCGGTCAGCGCCGCGTTGAGCGCCAGCGACGCCAGGTGGCAGCCGGTGTGCCCGGCGGAGAGCGCGCGGCGCAGAGCGGGGTCGACGGTGACGGTCACCGGCGTGCCCGGGGTGAGCCCGTCCGCGTCCTCCACGACATGGCAGACGACGAACGCCCAGCCCTCCGTGCCCGTCCGCACCGGGGCGTCGCCCACGAACAGGTTCTCTCCGTCGATCGCGCCGACCACCGCGCCGACCACGGGATGCACGACACCGTCCACCGACAGCGTGCCGTCATCGGCGGGCTGGTCCGGCCAGACCGGGTCGACGGCGTGGAACGCCGTCCTGTCGAGGACGATCGCGGTGCGGCCGTCCCCGACCGGCTGCGCGATGAGCACAGTGCCGGTCGAGGTCAGGTCGCCGTCCGGGTACGTGACGATGGTGTCCGCGTCGATCCTGGTGGTGTCGACGGGATGGGCGAGAGGGAAGCTCATCCCTCCAGCGTACGAGGTCGCGCTCAGTTCGTGAGCGCGTCGACGTACTCCTGGTGCTCCGTCATCCACTTCGTGACGATGGGGTCGTAGTCGTCCGTCTTCGCGCCGTTGAACATGTCGTTCTCGAGCGAGTAGAGAAGCTTCGAGTCGAGCTTGAAGGACTTCACCCAGCCGGCCACCTCCGGGTACTTCTTCTCGAAGTCCGTGCTGGCGATCGAGTGCAGGGATTCCGCCGTTCCGAGCGTGTTCTTCGGGTCCTTCAGATCCTTCAGGTCGAACTGGTCGTACGCCCAGTGCGGTCGCCACAGGGTGACGGCGATGTTGTCCTTGCTCTTCATCGCGCTGGTCAGCTCGGCGAGCATCGCCGGGGTCGACGACGTCGTGAAGTCGAGACCGCCGAGGCCGTACTCCGGGATGACCTTGTTCTGCGTCGCCTCGGTGAGGCCTGCGCCCGGCTCGATGCCGACCAGCCGGTTGCCGAACTCGTCGGCGTGCGCCGCGAGCTGGTCGAGCGAGTCGATCGGGGCGTCCTTGTTCACAGCGATGGTGAGCTTGGCCTCGTTGTTCCAGGCGCCGAGGTCGACGAGCGAGTCTCCGTACTTCTTCAGGTAGGCCTCGTGCGTGGTGGGCAGCCAGCCGTCGAACGCCACGTCGTAGTCGCCCGTGCTGAGACCGGCGAACGCCGGGCCGGCGTCGGCGTACTCGAACGTCACGTCGTAGCCCTTCTCCTCCAGCACGTGCTTCCAGAGGTAGGACACCGCCTCGCCCTCCGGCCAGCCGTTGAAGACGGCGACCTTGATCTCGCCCTTCGACGCGTCCGCCTGCGAGACGGCGGCGATGCTGGTGCCGCCGACCGCCACGAGGGCTGCCGCCCCGAGGGCCGCCAGCGCGCGCTTCGGCATCCGCTTGCGGGCTGCCCCCACGGAGGCCGTGAGCCGATCCAGGATGATCGCGATGATGACCACGGAGAGGCCGGCCTCGAAGCCGAGGCCCACATCCACCCGGCTGAGCGCCTGGACGATGTCGCGGCCGAGGCCGCCTGCGCCGACCATTCCGGCGATGACGACCATCGAGAGCGACAGCATGATCACCTGGTTCACCCCGGCGAGGATCGACGGCATGGCGAGCGGCAGCTGGATCTGGCGCAGGATGCGCCGGGGCGACGAGCCGAACGCCCGCCCGGCCTCGACGATCTCGCTGTCGACGCCGCGGATGCCCAGCTCCGTGAGACGCACGCCGGGAGCCATCGCGAAGATGATCGTCGCGACGATGCCGGGCACGACACCCACCCGGAACAGGATGAGGGCCGGGATGAGGTACACGAACGCCGGCATGGTCTGCATGAAGTCGAGCACGGGACGGATGATCGCCGACGCCGTCTTCGATCGTGCGGCCAGAATGCCGAGCGGGACGCTCAGTGCGACGGCGATAGCCGCGGCGACGAGCACGAGCGCGAGGGTGTCCATCGCGTTCGTCCACTGGTCGATCCCGGCGATGACGAGCAGCCCGACCACCGTTCCCGCACCGAACACCCAACCGCGCAGCCAGACGGCGAGCACGGCGAAGATCAGGATGATGCCCCAGAACGGAGGCGTCTGCAGCAGCCAGTCCATGCCCGTGTACAGCGCGGTGAAGACCGTGCGGATCACGTCGAACACAGGACCGAAGAACTCGGTGACGAAGTCGACGGCGCTGGTCGCCCAGTCGCCGAGGGGAAGTCGCACATCCATCAGCGCACCTCCTCGAGCTCAGGCTCTCCGCCTTCTCGCGCGCCGACCCCCGGTGCGGTCTCGAGCAGTGTCTGGTTCATCACGTCGACCGGGATGGTCGCCCTGGGCTCGACGATGATCGGGATCTCGGTGGTCTCGCTGGTGACGTTGCCGAGCGCCGCGAGCAGGGTCACCCGCGGGATGACGCCGAGAAGGCGCTGGTTGTCGTCGACCACCGCGAGCGGCAGGTCGCTGCCGACGGACAGCTCGACCAGCTCGCTCAGCACCTCGTCGCGGGAGACGGACGCGATGCCGTCGTCGATCACCGCGGAGAGGTCGGACTGGCCGTCGCGCACCTGGCGCATCACGTCGCGGTCGCGCACGGCGCCGAGCAGGCGGCGTCCGTGGCCGACCACGAAGGCGGCGGAGGTCTGCAGGTCGCGCATGGTGCGCACGGCGGCGCGCGGTCCAGCGGCCACGGTGACGAGCGCGCGCACGGGCTCCATCACGCTCGCCGCCGTCAGCACGCGGGCACGGTCCACATCCTGCACGAAGCTCTCGACGTAGTCGTTGGCCGGGTCGGTGAGGATCTCCTCCGGCGTTCCGATCTGCACGACGCGACCGTCGCGCATCACCGCGATCCTGTCCCCGAGGAACATCGCCTCGTTGAGGTCGTGGGTGATGAACACGATGGTCTTGCCGAGCTGGCTCTGCAGTTCGAGCAGCTGCTCCTGCATCTCGCGCCGGATGAGCGGGTCGAGTGCGGAGAACGCCTCGTCCATCAGGAGCACGTCGGTGTCTGCCGCGAGTGCCCTGCCGAGGCCGACGCGTTGCTGCATCCCGCCGGAGAGCTCTCCGGGGAGCTTGTCGCCCCAGCCGGACAGCCCGACGAGGTCGAGCACGGTCTCCGCCTTGGCGCGGCGCTCCGCGATCGGCACGCCCTGCACTTCGAGGCCGTATGCGAGGTTGTCGAGCACGGTGCGGTGCGGGAGGAGGGCGAAGTGCTGGAACACCATCGAGATGTGCTTCTGCCGCACATCCCGGAGCTTCTTGGGCGGCAGGCCCGTGATCGTCGTGCCCATCACCGCCACGTCGCCGGCGGTCGGCTCGAGGAGCCCGTTCAGCAGGCGGATCAGCGTGGACTTGCCCGAACCGGACAGACCCATGACCACGAAGATCTCGCCGGGGCGCACGGAGAAGCTCGCGTCGATCACCGCTGCGGTTCCCGAGCCTGCGACCTCGTCGCGGGTCGCCCCGCCCTGCAGCCGGCGAACGACGTCGCCGGGTTTACGTCCGAACACTTTGTACAGATTGCGCGCTTCGACGGCGGCAGATTCGCTCACTTTTCCTCCGTGGCACGCGCGGCGATGCCCTGGTGCGTGCCCGTGATTGCGCCCGGGTGGGCAGCGTGAACAGCTGGTCGACTCAAGCGGATCGTCCGATCCGCGAATCACCGGCTGCCGACGCGCCATCGGGGCACGCCCACACCGCCCGACCGTACGCTCCGGCGTGCGGGGCCGGTGTACACCTCGGCCCCTCATTCCCGGAACGCGGGCTGGGTTGTTGCGGCCCCGTCTCTGCCGGTCTCGGCCAACGGGGCGACTCGACGTTATCAATGGGTTTGTACAGAAAGCCAATCGAGATTCTGCATTTCACGGCACATTCCGTCGACGGCATACACCAACATCCGCGTGCTGATGCGGATCGCTCGGGCCCTGCCATCGTTACCTTTCCGTTACCTGAGTGCGGCCGCTCTTCCTGCGGACCGGGGATGTGCGGCAGACTCTCCCCATGACCTCCGACACCGGCGACCACGCCTGGCAGCGCGTCCCGATCGACGCCCAGAGCGTCGATGCCCCGCTCTCCCGTTCCGCCGTTTTCCTCGTGGTGTCCGTCGCGGACTCCGACGAGGCCTTCTCCACGGTGAAAGACGTACTCTCCGACCTGTCCGGCCTGGTCAAGACGGTCGGCTTCCGCGACCTGAACGCCCACCTCTCCTGCAACGTCGCGATCGGCGCGGGCATCTGGACGAGACTCACCGGGCGCGGTCTCCCCCGCGAGCTGCACCCGTTCACCGAGATCCGCGGACCGGTGCACACCGCCGTGTCCACCCCGGGCGACCTGCTGTTCCACATCCGGGCGGAGCGCGGCGACTTCACCTTCGAGTTCGAGCGGCTGCTGCTGGACGCCCTCGGCGACAGCGTCCAGGTGGTCGACGAGGTCACCGGTTTCCGCTACTTCGACTCCCGCGATCTGCTGGGGTTCGTGGACGGCACCGCGAACCCGGCCGACGGGGAGATGGCGTCGTCGACGCTCGTCGGAGACGAGGACCCCGAGTTCGCAGGGGGCAGCTACGTCGTGGTGCAGAAGTACCTGCACGACCTCACGAAGTGGGGCGCGCTGCCGACGCCGGCCCAGGAGGGCGTGATCGGCCGCACCAAGCTCGACAACGTGGAACTGGACGACGCCGAGTACGGCCAGAAGTCCCACAAGACCCTCGCCACGATCACCGACGAGGCGGGCGTCGAGCACGACATCCTGCGCGACAACATGCCGTTCGGCCGGGTCGGGCACGGCGAGTTCGGCACGTACTTCATCGGATACTCGCGAGCCCTCTGGGTGATCGAGCGGATGCTGCAGCGGATGTTCGTCGGAGACCCGGAGGGCAGCTACGACCGCATCCTGGACTTCTCCACGGCGGCGACGGGAACCACGTTCTTCGCGCCGCCCCGCGCCATCCTGAACGCGCTGGGCGACTGACCGCCGCGCCTCCGGCGTAACACTGTGACCGGCCGCGTTGCCCGCGCGGCGCGGGATGCGCCATGCTGAGAGACCCGCACGCACCCCGCCCCCGATCACAGCCCGGAGTCGCCATGTCCCGCCGCATCCTCACCGTCGCCGCCGTCGTCGCGGCCGCAGCGCTCGCCCTCACCGGATGCGCGTCCGGCTCCGGATCCACCGGCTCGGCGAGCACGAAGGCCGACGACGCGTACGTCACGCCCGGCAAGCTCACCATCGCCACGGCCGAGCCCGCATACTCGCCGTGGGTGATCGACGACAAGCCGGAGTCCGGCAAGGGCTTCGAGGCCGCCGTCGCGTACGCGGTCGCAGACAAGCTCGGCTTCGCGAAGACCGACGTCACCTGGGTGCGCACCACGTTCGACCAGGCCATCGCCCCCGGACCGAAGACCTTCGACTTCAACCTGCAGCAGTTCTCCATCACCGACGAGCGCAAGAAAGCCGTCGACTTCTCCTCTCCGTACTACGAGACCACGCAGGTGGTCGTCACCACCGGCGCCTCCCCCGCGGCGAAGGCCACCTCGCTCGCCGACCTCAAGAAGCTCTCCATCGGCGCCCAGTCCGCCACCACCAGCTTCACGGCGGCGGAGAAGCAGATCGCGCCCTCCGGCGGCGTTCAGGCGTTCAACTCCAACGACGACGCCAAGCTCGCCCTGGAGAACAAGCAGGTGGATGCGATCGTCGTCGACCTCCCGACCGCCTTCTACCTGCGCGACGCCGAGCTGAAGGACGGCAAGATCGTCGGTCAGCTGCCGAAGGCGTCCGGACAGGACGGCGACCAGTTCGGCCTGGTGCTCGCCAAGGGCAGCCCGCTCACCGCGAAGGTGACGGCCGCCGTCGACGCGCTGCGCACCGACGGAACCCTGGACACGCTGGCCGCGAAGTGGCTCGCCACCGACGGCAACGCCCCGGTGCTGAAGTAGCGGCCGACCGGCTAACGTTCAACGGGTGAGCACCATCCAGGAACCGGGCGCCGCCGGGCAGCCCAGCGACGTCGACCAGCCCAGCGCCGTCGAGCTCGGCCGGCGCACGTTCCGGCGCAGGCAGACGACGCGCTCCGTGCTGATCAGCCTCGCCAGCACCATCGTCGTCGCCGTCGTCGCCTGGTTCTTCGTCATCAACACCCCCGGCTGGGCCGCCGTGCAGCAGACCTTCTTCGACCCCGCCGTGGCCGTGCAGGCGTGGCCGCGAGTGTTCGAGGGGTTGCTGCTCAACATCCGGGTGCTGATCGTCGCCGCGATCGGAGTGCTGATCGTGAGCATCCTGATCGCCACCACGCGCACCCTGCGCGGGCCGATCTTCTTCCCGCTGCGCGCGCTGGCGGCGGGCTACACCGATCTGTTCCGCGGGATGCCGCTGATCATCGTGCTGTACCTCGTCGGCTTCGGCCTGCCGGGGCTCGGCGTCTTCCCGCGGATGCCCGCCGAGTTCTGGGGCACCATCGCGCTCATCCTGGTCTACTCGGCATACGTGTCCGAGGTGTTCCGCGCCGGGATCGAGGCCGTGCATCCCTCGCAGCGGCTGGCGGCCCGCGGCCTCGGCCTCAGCCACTACCAGACGCTGCGACTGGTGATCCTGCCCCAGGCGGTCCGCAAGGTCACGCCCGCGCTGATGAACGACTTCGTCGCGATGCAGAAGGACGTCGGCCTCATCTCCATCCTGGGAGCGGTGGATGCGGTGCGCGCCGCGCAGATCGAGACGGCCGCCACATACAACTTCACCCCGTACGTGCTCGCCGGGCTGCTCTTCGTGGTGCTGGCGCTTCCGATGATCCGGCTCACCGACTGGTATTCGGCGCGGGTGCGCAGGCGCGAGCAGATCGGGAGCGTCGTATGAGCGACCAGGACACCGCGGAGCCCGTGCTCCGGCTGACCGGGCTGCGCAAGCGGTTCGGCGACACGGAGGTGCTGCGCGGCATCGACCTGGACGTGCACCGGCACGAGGTGGTGGCTTTGATCGGCGCGAGCGGGTCAGGCAAGTCGACGCTGCTGCGCACGATCAACCTCCTGGAGCCCATCGACGACGGGCAGATCTTCCTCGTCGGGGACGACATCAGCGATCCCCGCACCCGGATGGATGCGGTACGCGGCCGCATCGGCGTGGTGTTCCAGCACTACAACCTGTTCCCGCACCTGTCCGTGCTCGACAACGTGACGCTCGCCAGCCGCCGCGTGCACCGCATCCCGCGCAGGGCGGCGGAGGCGAAGGCGCACGAACTGCTGGCGGCGATCGGCCTCGGCGACAAGGCGAAGGAGTTCCCGGACCGGCTCTCCGGCGGTCAGCAGCAGCGCGCCGCCATCGTGCGCGCCATTGCGACCGACCCGGAGCTCCTGCTGCTCGACGAGGTCACCAGCGCCCTCGATCCCGAACTGGTCGGCGAGGTGCTGGAACTGGTGCGCGATCTGAAGGCGTCCGGCACGACCATCGTCATGGCGACGCACGAGATGGCGTTCGCGCGCGACGTCGCAGACCGCGTGGTGTTCCTCGACGCGGGCGTGATCGCCGAGCAGGGGTCGCCGTCGGAGCTGTTCGGTGCGCCGCGCGAGCAGCGCACCCGCGAGTTCCTCGCCCGGTTCTCCGGCTGGGTCGCCTGACGGCCGCCGCTGTCGCTACGCGGCCGACGTGGCCAGCGCGTCCTCCAGCGCCACCCACGGCAGCATGGCGCACTTGATGCGCGTGACGTACTTCGAGACGCCGGCCAGGGCGACGGCGTCGCCGAGCAGCTCCTCGTCACCGTCGATCGTGCCCTTCGACTGCATCAGCTCGCGGAACGCGGCCACCGCATCGGCCAGCTCCTCGCGCGACACGTCGTGCGCGATGTCGCTGAGGAGCGACGCCGACGCCGTCGAGATGGAGCAGCCGTGCCCCTCCCAGCTGATCGACGCGACGCCGCCCTCCGCCGATGGATGCACGTTGAGCGTCACCTCGTCTCCGCACGTCGGATTGAGCTGGTGCGAGCTTCCTGCCGCATCCGGTCGCAGGCCGTAGCCGTGCTTCTCCTTGGCGTGGTCGAGGATGACCTGCTGGTAGAGGTTCTGAAGGTCGGACGTGCTCATCGGTCGACTCCGAAGAAGGAGCGGGCGTCGGCGACGGCCGCGACGGCCGCATCCACCTCGTCCGCAGTGCTGTAGAGGTATGTGCTGATGCGGGTGCTGGCCGTCGCGCCGAAGCGGCGGTGGACCGGCTGCGCGCAGTGGTGGCCGACGCGCACCGCGATGCCGCGGTCGTCGAGGAACTGGCCGACATCGTGCGAGTGGATGCCGTCCACCACGAAGCTTGCGAGCCCGACCCTCGGCACGTCGCGCCCAGGTCCGAGCACGCGCACGCCGGGGATCTCGGCCAGCCCGTCCAGGATGCGCGCCCCCAGCTCCTCCTCGTGCGCCTCGATGGCGGCCATCCCGACCGCGTCGAGGTAGTCCACAGCGGCAGCGAGCGCGACGGCCTGGGAGACGCGCTGCGTCCCCGCCTCGAACCGCTGCGGCGCCGGGAGGTACTCGGCGCCGGTGAGGGTGACGGTGGTGATCATGGAGCCGCCGGTGAGGAACGGCGGAAGCGCATTCAGCAGTTCGCGGCGGCCGTAGAGCGCGCCGATGCCGGTGGGCCCGAGCATCTTGTGGCCGGAGAACACGGCGAAGTCGACGCCGGCGGCGTGCAGGTCGAGCGCCAGGTGCGGCGCGGACTGGCAGGCGTCGAGCACGGTGAGCGCACCGACCTCGCGGGCGAGGGCGACGAGCGTCTCGACCGGATTGATCGCGCCGAGCACGTTGGAGACGTGGGTGAACGCGACGATCTTCGTGCGCGGCGTGATGACGGCGGCGGCCTCGTCGAGGCGGAGCTGTCCGTCGTCGTGCAGGCCGATCACCGAGAGGGTCGCCCCGGTCCTGGCGGCGAGCTCCTGCCACGGCACGAGGTTCGCGTGGTGCTCGGACTCCGTGACGACGATCTCGTCGCCCTCCCCGATCCTGAACCGCGCCGCCGCGTCTCCCCCGCGCCCGAGCGACGCGTTCGAGATGCTGTACGCGAGCAGGTTGATGCCCTCCGTCGCGTTGGACGTCCAGACCAGCTCGTCGGCGTCGACGCCGACGAAGGAGGCGACGCGTGCGCGGGCGTCCTCGAACAGCTCGGTGGCCTCGCCGGCGACGGTGTGCGCGCCGCGGTGGACGGCCGAGGTGTACTGCTCGACGAAGGAGCGTTCGGCGTCGAGCACCTGGCGCGGCTTCTGCGAGGTCGCTCCGGAGTCGAGATAGACGAACGGGTGCCCGTTGACCTCGCGGCCGAGGATCGGGAAGTCCGCGCGGATTCGGGTGAGATCGATGGTGTCGGTGTGCATGCGTTGAAAACCTTACTTCCTCAAACTGCAATGCAGTCGAGGGTTACGGCATTCCCGGATGCGCAGACTCCGCCCGTCAGGAGTCGCGGCCGACCGGCGGTTCCCCGACGAACTGGTGCGCCTCGGAGGCGAGCTCCTGCCAGTCCTCCACGTCGCCGATCGCGACCCACGAGCCGCGCGCATCCACCACCCCTCCGGATGCGGGAGAGGCGATCCCGCGGTCCACCAGATCGAGCGCCCTCGCGGCCGGCAGGTCGACCACCAGGGCGTCCCCGTCGAGGAACGCGAACAGCTTCCCGTGGACGTTCAGGCCCTTCTCCGTCGCGACGACGTCGTCGTCCGGGTCGTCGAGCAGTCGGGTGGTGAGCAGGTCGAAGGCCACGGTCGGCGATGCGTCGGTCATGGCGAGATGCTAGGCCACCCGCGATCCGCCGGACAAGCCCCGGCCCGGGGAGCCGCGGTCGCCCGCTCATTCGCGCGGGGCGCTCGCGCGCGTCTGGCGCGTCAGACCGCATCCGGCTAGTGTGCTCCCAGACCCCCGTTCGGGGGTGGACCCCCTCGATCGATTGGTGTCTGCAATGTTGCTCAGGTCCACCGAGAGAACCGCACATCCGCGCCGTACCCGCCTCGCCGCCGGGGCCGCGGGCGTGCTGGCCATCGTCGTCGGCTTCGGCGTGGTCGACGTGTCCGCCGCGTCCGCCTGGGACCCGGGACCGGGGCACGGAGCCGGCCACGGGCAGCAGCTCGCGCCGCGCACCTCCTTCACGATGGCGCCGGACGGCACGAGCGGCGCGACGCAGGGAGGGGAGGGCATCCCGAACATCGACTCGGTCAAGAAGACCATCGCCACCTACTACGGCGACCCCGGCACCGGCATAGCGAACAAGACGGCGTCGCCGTACATCAGCGAGATGTCGACGATCGTGGCCGGCGAGACGGCGAAGCTGCAGGCCGAGTACGCGGCGGCGAAGGCCAGGGGCGAGAAGCCCGCGATCGTCTTCGACGCCGACGACACCACGCTGTGGACGTACGACATGGAGGTGGCGGACATGCACTTCACCTTCAACCCGGCCGAACAGGACGTCTGGGTGCAGGACCAGCGCTTCCCCGCCACCCCGGCGATGGTCGCCTTCGTGAACAAAGCCGCGGCCATCGGCTTCAGCGTGTTCGGCCTCACCGGCCGCAACGACGACCAGAAGGCCGCCACCCTCGGCAACCTGTCCAAGGTCGGATACACGCCGTTCACCGCGGAGAACTTCTACACCAAGTGGACCGGCGTCGGCGCCTCCCAGCAGCCGTCGTACATCACCTGCGCCACGGCGAAGTGCACGACGGTCGAGTACAAGGCGCTCACCAGGAAGCACATCCAGGACCTCGGATACACGATCGACCTCAACGTCGGCGATCAGTGGTCCGACCTGCAGGGCGGATACGCCACGCGCGCACTGAAGCTGCCGAACCCCACGTACTACCTGCCCTCCCCCGACCTCCCCGGCGTGAACGAGCCGGCCCTGTCGCCGCGCACGCACTTCACGATGGCGCCCGACGGCACGAGCGGCGCGACTCAGGGCGGGGAGGGCATCCCGAACATCGACTCGGTGAAGTCCACGATCGCCACCTACTACGGCGACCCGGGCACGGGCATCGCGAACAAGACGGACTCCCCGTACATCCGCGAGATGCGCAGCCTGGTGCTCCGGCAGCTGCCGGTGCTCGCCGCGACCTGCTTCGTGGAGAAGAAGCTGCACAGGAACCCCGCCATCATCCTCGACGCCGACGACACCACCCTGTGGACGTACGACATGGAGGTGGCGGACATGCACTTCACCTTCAACCCGGCCGAACAGGACGTCTGGGTGCAGGACCAGCGCTTCCCCGCCACCCCGTCGATGACCACGCTCGCCGCGGTCGCCCAGAAGTCCGGATGCACGCTGATCGGCCTCACCGGACGCAACGACGACCAGAAGGCCGCCACCCTCGGCAACCTCGCCAAGGTCGGATACACCGGCTTCACCCCGCAGAACTACTACACCAAGTGGACGGGCGTCGGCGCCTCCCAACAGCCGTCGTACATCACCTGCGCCACGGCCAAGTGCACGACGATCGAGTACAAGTCGCAGACCAGGGCCCACGTCGAGTCTGCCGCCGGCGGCAAGTACGACATCGTCGCCAACTACGGCGACCAGTTCAGCGACCTGATCGGCGGCTCGGCCGACCGCGCGGTGAAGCTGCCGAACCCGACGTACTACCTGCCGTAGATCGCCCCTGCCGGGCTCGGCGTCCAGTACGCTGACTCCGGCAAGGGAGGTGCGGATGCGGAAGCCGCTCAGGATCACGACGGTGCGGGGCAAGTGGGCCTACGCGGTCGTCGGGTGGTGCGTCGTCGGGCTCGGGGTGCGGGCGATCATCGCGACCACCGGCAACTCGCTGGCGTGGGTGGTCTTCTCCACCGTCGCCGACCTCGCGCTCTATCTGGTCGGCGCGCGGATCTTCCGCGGAGCGGACGAGCTGCGCGATCCTCCCCGGCCCTGGTGGCGGATGACCGCGAGGGCGAAACTGAGCCGCCGCCTGGGGATCCTGTTCGGCTTCCTCACCGTCATGACCTCGCTCAGCCTGTTCGTCGGGAACAGCCGCCACCCGCTAACGGAGACCGCCACGGCGAGCGCTGTTGCCGGGGCGATCGAGTTCCTCGTCCTCACTGTGCTGTACGTCACCTCCGGACGCCGCCTCAAGCGACTCGAGACCCAGCAGCCCACACCGGAGAAGGTCGATCCAGCCCTCTCCGCCCCCTTCGACGACGGGTGGCCCCGCGCGCGGTGACCGCACCGGTATCCTCGTGAGCATGGTCGAGCGCACGAACGGTTCCCCCTGGTTCTTGATCGGCGGCATCCTCCTCGTCGCCGTCGGTCTCGGCGCGCCGCTGATCTTCGACGCCGCGACCGGCCAGACCCAGTGGATCGTGCGCGGGATCGGCGTACTCGTGGCGATCGGCGGCGGCGTGCTGATCGGGTTCTGGGTGCGTCACAGGCAGGGGCGCTGAGCCAGTACTGTCTGACTATGCGCCTCGGAGTTCTCGACGTCGGTTCGAACACCATCCACCTTCTCGTCGTCGATGCTCACCCCGGCGCCCGCCCCATCCCGGCCGCCACCCACAAGTCCGTGCTGCGGCTGATGCGCTACATCACCGCGGACGGCGCGATCAGCGACGAGGGCTGCCAGGCCATCCTGGACGCCATCGCGTCTGCGATGCGCGTGGCGGAGCAGGAGGGCATCGAGGAACTGCTGCCGTTCGCCACGTCCGCCATCCGCGAGGCCAGCAACGGCCCTGAGCTGCTCGCGCGCATCACTGCGGAGACCGGCGTCGACCTGCAGGTGCTGTCCGGCGAGGATGAGGCGAAGCTGACCTTCCTCGCCGTGCGCCGCTGGTCGGGCTGGTCGGCCGGCGACCTGCTGCTGTTCGACATCGGCGGCGGTTCGCTGGAGATCGCCTCCGGCCGCGACGAGTACCCGGACATCGCGGTGTCCGTCCCGCTCGGCGCCGGCCGCAGCACCATCGGGTTCCTCCACGACGACCCGCCCACCGCATCCCAGGTCGACGCGCTCCGGATGCACGCCCGCTCGGTCCTCCAGGATGCGGTGTCGCGGTTCGGCTCCCGCGCATCCGGCAGCCATGTGGTCGGCACCTCCAAGACCATCCGGTCCCTGGCCCGCCTCGCCGGGTCGACGGCGCCCGGCCCCGGCGGAACGGAGCGCAGCCTGCTGAAGCGGTCGGAGCTGTCCGACTGGGTGCCGCGCCTCGCGCAACTGCCGGCCGATGCCCGCACGGCGCTGCCCGGGATCACCGCGGACCGCACGTTCCAGATCGTCGCAGGCGGCGTCGTCCTCCGCGAGACGATGCGCGCCTTCGGCGTGGATGAGCTCG
The DNA here is from genome assembly GCF_002105485.1 of Leifsonia sp. NCR5. Taxonomy (NCBI): domain Bacteria; kingdom Bacillati; phylum Actinomycetota; class Actinomycetes; order Micrococcales; family Microbacteriaceae; genus Leifsonia; species Leifsonia sp. NCR5. The sequence continues at coordinate 34,479 of NZ_NCSR01000017.1, read as the reverse complement.
AAGTGTGCCCGTGGGCGCTCCGCGAGGGCATCATCCTGCGCTACCTCGACCACCTGGGCTGACCCGGCTGGGCCCTCGTGGCCGATTGTGGACAGGATGCGTCCCACACGGGATAGTCGCGGCCTTTTCCCGCCGCCTAACCTTGCGAGCAATATCCGTGGACATCGGCCCCAACCCGACGTGGGCCGTAGCCGCATCTTCCGCACGGGATCCCCGTGCACACCCGGGAAAGCTCCATCGTCATGCCCTCCGTACCTCCTCGCCATCGCGCCAGCGCCGGCACGCCTATCCACCACCGCCACCGCCGCCACGCGCGCCTCCCCCGCCTCGCGGCCCGCGCGCTGACCGCCACCGCCACCGCTGCGCTGCTCGTCGTCGCCGGCTGGGCGCCCGCCGCCCTCGCCGCGACGGCAGCCCCGGATGCTGTGGTGAACATCGCGACCGACCGCACCACCGTGGGGTGGCACGACACCTCGACGTTCACGTTCACCGTGGAGAACTCCGTCGCCGTGCCGCTCACCGACGGCGACGTCACGCTGATCGTTCCGACGTTCGACGGCACAGACGCCTCCGGGAAGCCGGTCGACTGGTGGACGGCGGGCATCCACTGCACGGCCACCGGCGGCGCCGTCTGCCCGACCGGGCGGTGGACCTTCGCCACAGCCACCGGGGCCGTCAGCGCCACCGGGATCGCGGTGCCCCAGGGCGGGAAGCTGACCTTCACCGCCACCGCACAGCACATCGCGACCAGCACGCAGTCGGCGCGCGCGTCCATCGAGGTCTCCTCGCCGCTCGGCGACCTCGCCCCGCGCACGAACACCGCCGACCTCACCTACCAGTACACGCTCGCGGGCTTCGCGCACGGCGTCGCCGTCACCCTCGACGACCACGACCCGGCCGGCCTGGTCGCGGACGTGACCATCACCAACACTGGCTCGCAAACCTTCGACCTGCTCACCGCGCAGTGGTCCTCCGGCATCCCGGTCGCGGCGGCTGCCCCCGCGAGCCCGGGCGATCCGGCGTTCTCGGGCGTCAGCTGCGACCAGGCGGCGTCCACCGGCGACTGCTCGGCCGTGACCGGGGTCGGCGGTGGCCCGATCGCCGCCACGACAGCGGGAGGCGGCGCGCAGGTGTCCGGTCTCCAGCCCGGTCGCAGCATCGTCCTGCGCGTCACGTACACGCGGGGAACCCCCGGCTGCGGCAGTGCGCCGGTGACCTGGCCGTTCGACGTCGACACGCTCGCGGGTGTCCCGGCGGAGACCGACGGCTCTGTCGCGGACAACACCGCCCACGCCGAGACGACGTGGACGCCGCCCGCCTGCCGGAACTTCGACCTGCGGACCGACGCGGCGGACGCCGTCCCCGCGGCCGGAGCGTGGGCGCCGGGCGGACCGTTCGCGTACACGGCCACGTACTCCAACGCCGGGCCGGACGGCATCACCGAAGCGTACCTGCAGGCCGAGGCGCCCGCCCGGCTCTCCGGCGCGGCCTCCACCTTCGACCTGGCCGCGATCACCTGCACCGCGACCGGCGGGGCCAGCTGTCCAGCATCCTGGGCGGTCGACGGAACCGGCGCGACGCCGGAGAGCGAACGCATCCGGAGTGGCTCTGTCAGCGTCCCCGCCGGCGGCACTCTGACCGTCACCTATCACGGCACGTATCAGAACATCGACGACGCGATGCTGTGCCGCCCGGCGACGGTGGCGTTCCGCACCCTCGTCTGGACGGACGCGGGAACCGACGCCCATTCGACCGGGGACGACGACGTGTTCGGCACGTTTCAGGGAAACAACGGCCGCGTCGTGCGCTCCGACGCACTGCAGGGTCGGGACTGCGCGTCTCGTCCATACGACCTGGGCGTGGTGAAGACCGGGCCGTTCCTCGATGCCGCAGCCACGACCCCCGCCGGGGCGTTGCGTCCCGGGCAGCTGGTCTACTTCCTGCTCGACGTGACCAACAACTCGGTCGACAGCACCGACCTCACCGAGTACACCATCGACGACCAGGCCAGCATCGGCTTCAACCCGATGTACCAGCCGGCAACGGGGACGAGCGGGACAGGCATCGTCGCCGACAAGATCACCTGCCAGTCTGTCGCCAACGGCGCCGCCTGCCCGACCGCTCCCCCGGAGACGGACGGGAACCCGGACTTCTGGTTCGACCCGGCCACCAGGATGACCGACACCGAGCTGCTGCACTACGACATCTCGACACCGGCAGGCGACCCCGCCGCGATGCCGGTCGGCGGCGAGATCCGCCTCACGGTGCCGTACCGCGCCCCGCTGATCAAGCCAGAGTTCGCGCAGTGCAGCCCGCAGAGCGCGGCCATCGCCGGCAATAACTTCGTCAGCGTCCCGACCGGGATCGCCCCCGACCTCGTCGACCGGGACCCGTACGGCAACAACTCGGACTTCGTCGAGTTCTCGGTCGACCATCCCACCTGCACCACCTCGCTGAGCGTGGTGAAGACCGCGAACTCTCCGTACTTCGACACCGACGGGGACGCGACCTTCACGATCACGGCGACCAACACGTCCACCTCGGGACTCGAGGTTCCTCGCCTGCGGGACGCGTTCACGAGCGCGGCCGGGCTGTCCCTGGCGGAGGTCGACCTCGCTCACACGACGGTGACCTGCGTGGCAGGCGCGGGAGCGTCCTGCCCGGACTACACCGTGCACCCCGGGTCCCGTCAGGGCGTCGACGGGGCGACCTCTCCGGTCGGGCAGGACGCCGACCCGTCGTTCGCCGCACTCTTCGACGCATCCTGGTCCACGCCTGGCGACGGTGCAGCCACCATGTCCGCGGGATCGTCGGTGACCTTCACGGTGACCATGGCCCTCCCGCGCACTCCGTCCGGCGACCTCACCAACCGGGCGATGTTCGGAGCATCCGACGACGACCCTCTGAAGTGGCCGACCGTGATCGACAGGGCGACCGTCGGTCCCCGCCCTGGCAGCGCCGGCCTGTCGGTGACCAAGACGGTCGACCCGACGGTCGCGTACGCAGGCGAGACCATCGTGTACACGTCGGTTTTCACGAACTACTCCGACCAGAGCCGCACGGCCTCCCTCGCCGACCCGCTGGATGCGACCCTGCGCGCCGACAACCCGACGGGGTTCGGCGCGGTGACCTGCTCCCCGTCGCCGCGCGCGACGGACGGCGTCGTCGGCGCGACCTGTCCGGCACCGCTCACCTCGGCCGCCGACGGGATCACCGCTGGACCGTTCACGATGCCCGCGCACTCGTCGTTCACGATCACGTACACCGCGACGGCGCCGCTCGGCGGGTATTCGAGCGCCCCGAACAGCGTCCGGTTGTTCCAGTCGCCGGATGCGGTCAGCGACGGCGACGCCCAGGCGCAGGCCAACGCGGCGTTCCTCAGCCGGGCATCCCTCGCGGGGACCGTCTTCGTCGACACGGACTACGACGACGCGCTCAGCGCGCCGGACTCCGGACTGCCCGGCGTCCTCATCACGCTCACCGGCACCGACGAGCGCGGCGCCGCCGTCACCCTGTACGCGTGCACCAACGCCTCCGGGTACTACGCGTTCGCCGCAGGTGAGACGGTGTACGCCGACCGGCCGGACTGCGCGCATCCTGCGACGGCCCCCGTTGCCGGTTTCGTCGGCCTCATCCCGGGAACGTACGCGGTCACCCAGACCCAGCCGGACGGGTTCACCTCCACCACCCCGTCGTCGTTCGTCGGGAGCCACGGTGGCACGTCGGGCACGGACACCGTGACCGGTGTGACCCTGACTGCAGGAGACGCGGCGATCCACTACGACTTCGGCGAGCAGCAGTTCGGCTCGATCGGAGACACGGTCTGGCTGGATGCGAACGCGAACGGCCTCCAGGATGCGGGCGAGCCCGGCGTCGACGGCTTCGCGGTCACCCTGAGCGGCACCGATGTCACGGGCGCGCCGGTCTCGGCGACCACGAGCACGGACGCCCTCGGCCACTACGTCTTCGACCACCTGCGACCGGGCAGCTACACGGTCACGTTCTCCCCCGCCAGCCTGGGCGCCGGGCAGGCGTTCACGACGGAGGGAGCGGGCGGGGACCCCGCGCTCGACTCCGACGGCGACCCAGCTACGGGCGTCACTGGGACCATCGCGCTGGGGGCGGGCGAGCACCGCAGCGATATCGACCAGGGCGTGGTGGGGCCGGCGATCGCGGCGCCGCCGGCACCGCCAGGTCCGCCCGCGCCGCCAGGACCGCCCACGCCGCCGGTGCCGCCCCTGGCGCCCCCTGTGTCGCCGGTGACGCCGCTGCCGCCCGTGGGTACGCCCGACGCGCCCTCAGCGCCCTCCGGCGCCTCCGCTAGCCGCCTCGCAACCACCGGCGCGGACATCAGCGGTGGCCTGACGTCCCTCGCCCTCGCGGCGGTGCTAGCCGGCGCGGTCCTGCTCGCGACGCGCAGGAGGCGCAGGCCCGGCCGGGGGTGAGCGCCGCGGCGCTCCGCGCCGGGCCTCGCCGCGCCGAACCTCACCGCACCAACAAGAAAACCCCCGGGCGACCGGGGGTTTTTCACTGCTGGGGTACCTGGACTCGAACCAAGAACAACGGTACCAGAAACCGCCGTGTTGCCAATTACACCATACCCCACTGTCCCGAACCGAAGCCCGGGCACGAGAGTCAACTTTATCCTACGCCGACCCTCAATTACAAAACGGCGATCCCGGGCGCGCCGTCGATCGCGAGTCCGATGAGGTCGCGGTTGATCGCCGAGGCCGCGACCGCTCCGGAGCCCGCGGCCACGATGAGCTGCTGGGGGCCGGGAGGCGTCGTCTCGCCGACCGCGTACACCCCGGGCACCGAGGTGCGGCCGTGGGCGTCCGTGAGCAGGTAGCCGTCGCTGTCCGCGTCCAGGTCGAGACCGGCCGCGTACGCGAGCGACGGCGTCCAGACCGGGCGCACGAAGCCGCCCGCGCGGTCGATGACCGTGCCGTCCGCCAGGCGCACGCCCGTCATCGTCCCTCGCTCCCCCACCACGTCGTCGATCGCGCGGCGCTCGACGCGCACGCCGAGCCGGGAGAGCACCCGCTCGTCGTCGTCGCCGACCGTGCCGACGCCGTTGGTGAAGACGATCAGGTCGTCGGTCCACTGGGTGAGCAGCATCGCGCGCTCCGCGAGGTCGTCCGTCTCGCCGATCAGGGCGAGCGGCGCATCCGCCTTCTCGTAGCCGTCGCACTCCACGCAACTGTGCAGCTGGGTGCCGTAGTACGCGCGGATGCTCGGCACGGCGGGCAGCGTCTCCTGCAGTCCCGTCGCGATCACCACCGTCTGCGCGAGCACGTCGATGTCCGCTGCTCCCCTGACGCCTTTCGCGCGCACCCGGAAGCCGTCGCCCTCCACCTCGATGCTCTGGGCGAGGGCGAACGTCACCTCCCCGCCGTCGTACGCCTCGACCTCTTCGCGGCCGAGGCGGCGCAGTTCGAGCGGGGCGATGCCGTCGCGGGTCAGGTAGCCGCGGGCGACGAGGGTGGCCGCGTGCCTGGGCCGGTTGCTGTCGACGACGAGCACGTCGCGGCGCGCCCGCACCAGGTTGAGCGCGGTGGACAGCCCGGCGGGGCCGCCGCCGACGACGACGACCTCGTGTGACTCCCGTGGCACGGCGCGCCTATCCGAGCGCGGCGGACAGCTTGTCGAGGCGCGCGATGCTCTCGGCCTTGCCGAGGATCTCCATCGACTCGAACAGCGGCGGCGAGATGCGGCGGCCGGACACGGCGACGCGGAGCGGGCCGAACGCGACACGCGGCTTCAGCCCGAGTGCCTCGATCAGCGCATCCCGGAGGGCGGACTCGATGTTCGTGTGGTTCCACTCGTCGAGCGGCACCAGTTCGAGCGCGCCGATGGAGGCGGCGAGCACCTCTCCGGCGTTGGCGGGCAGCGAGGCGCGCGCGTCGTCCTGGATCTCGAGCGACGCAGCGTCGGTGAACAGGAAGCCGAGCATCGCCGGCGTCTCGCCGAGCAGCTGCACGCGCTCCTGCACCAGCGGGGCCGCCTCGGCCAGGATGGCGCGCTGGGCGTCGGTCAGCGGCTCCGTGAGGATGCCGTCCGCCACCAGGTACGGGATGGTCCGCTCGGCGAAGTCCCCGACCTCCAGCAACCGGATGTGGTCGCCGTTGATCGACTCCGCCTTCTTCTGGTCGAAGCGCGCAGGGTTGGGGTTGACGTTCACCACGTCGAACGCCGCGACCATCTCGTCGATCGAGAACACGTCGCGGTCGTGCGTGAGAGACCAGCCGAGCAGCGCCAGGTAGTTGACCAGCCCCTCCGGGATGAACCCGCGGTCGCGGTGGTGGAACAGGTTGGACTCCGGGTCGCGCTTGGAGAGCTTCTTGTTCCCCTCGCCCATCACGTACGGCAGGTGGCCGAAGCGCGGCACGAACGTGGTGATGCCCGCGTCGATCAGCGCGTGGTACAGCGCGATCTGGCGCGGCGTCGACGAGAGCAGGTCCTCGCCGCGGAGCACGTGGGTGACCCCCATCAGCGCGTCGTCCACCGGGTTCACGAACGGGTAGAGCGGGTGCCCGTTGGGACGCACGACGACGAAGTCGCTGAACGATCCGGCCGGGAAGGTGATCTCGCCGCGCACCAGGTCGTCGAAGCTGAGGTCGTCGTCCGGCACGCGCAGGCGCAGAGCCGGCTGGCGGCCCTCTGCACGGTACGCGGCCTTCTGCTCGTCGCTGAGGTCGCGCTCGAAGTTGTCGTAGCCGAGCTTGGGGTCGCGGCCGAGCGAGACGTTGCGCGCCTCGATCTCCTCGCCGGTGGCGAAGCTCTCGTAGATGTGACCGGACGCCTTCAGCTTCTCGATCACGTCGCGGTAGATGTCGTAGCGCTCCGACTGGCGGTATGGACCGTCGGGTCCCCCGACGTTCACGCCCTCGTCCCAGTCGAGCTTCAGCCAGGTGAGCGCCTCGATGATCTGGCCGTAGCTCTCCTCGCTGTCGCGAGCCGCATCCGTGTCTTCGATGCGGAAGATGAGCTTGCCGCCGGTGTGCCGCGCATACGCCCAGTTGAACAGGGCGGTGCGGATCAGGCCGACGTGCGGCGTGCCGGTCGGCGACGGGCAGAACCGGACGCGGACGTCGGAGCCGGTTGCGGTGGAGAACGGGTGCGAAGTGGAGTCAGACATACTCCCTCAATCCTACTTGGCGGCCCGCACCGGATTCACGAGCGAGCCGACGCCTTCGATCTCCACCTCGACCGTGTCTCCCGCGACGATCGGGCCGATGCCGGCCGGCGTCCCGGTGAGGATCACATCCCCGGGCAGCAGCGTGAAGACGCTCGACGCGTACTCGACGATGGACGGGATGTCGTGCACCATATCCGCGATCGTGGCATCCTGCTTGAGCTCGCCGTTGACCCGCGTGCGCAGGTAGGCGTCCGGCTTCAGCTCGGTCTCGATCACCGGGCCGAGCGGGCAGAACGTGTCGAAGCCCTTGGCGCGCGTCCATTGGCCGTCGGTCTTCTGCAGGTCGCGGGCGGTGACGTCGTTGGCGACCGTGTATCCGAAGATGTACTCGTGCGCGTCCTTCGCGGAGACGTTGCGGGCGATCTTTCCGATCACCACGGCGAGCTCCCCCTCGAAGTCGACCTGCTTCGACTGGGGAGGCAGCACGATGGCGTCGCCCAGCCCGATGACGGCGGTGTTCGGCTTGAGGAACAGAAGCGGCTCCTCCGGCGCGTCGCCGCCCATCTCCGCGGCGTGGTCGCGGTAGTTCTTGCCGACGGCGACGACCTTCGAGCGCGGGATGACCGGCGCGAGCAGCGCGCCGACCTTGCTGAGCGGCACCCGCTCCCCCGTGGTGTCGAATCCGGCGAACATCGGGTCTCCGGCGAGGACGACGAGGGCGTCCTCGTCGACGATGCCGTAGTCGATGGATCCCTCATGGCTGAAGCGCGCGATTTTCACGCTCCCGAGCCTACTGCCCCGCCATCAGGCAACGCTCAGCGCACTCACGATCCGCTCGACCGCCGGGGTCGGGATCCCGTTGGCCTCCCCGATCCTCAGCAGGGCGCCACCGAGGGCGTCCAGTTCGTTCGGCGCACCGGCTGCGAGGTCCTCCTGCAGCGAGGTGCGCATCCCGCCCGGCACCCCGGACAGCGTCTCGACGAGCTGCAGCGTCGTCGCGGGGACCCCGGACGCGTTCGAGCACGCCACCACCTCGGAGAGCAGCGCCTCCGTCAGCTCGGGGTCCTCGCTGAGGGCAGCGGCAACCGGCTGCCGCCAGTACGAGGTGAGCAGCGCGATCGACGCGAGCATCCGGAACTTGCCCCAGAGCACCTCTCCCTCCGTCCCGCGCACGCGCACGGCCGGGCCGGCCGCGGTCAGCGCCGCGACCGACGCGAACCCGGCAGCGGGCTCCGGCACCTCGATCCGCACCCACGGGCTCCGCAGGTCGATCACCGACGGGGATGCGCGGAGCGCGGACACCGCGATGCTTGCGCCGGCAACGGGCACGCCGGGCAGCGCATCCCGCAGCTGCCCCATGTGCTCGACGCCGTTGAGCAGCGACATCACCTCGGCGGGCCGCGCCGCGGCGATACCGGGCAGCACGTCGTCGAGCCCGTACGTCTTGGTCGCGACGATGACGCTCGCTCCCTCCGGCACGTCGACGCTGGCGGGCACCCGCTCGACGCCTGTGCCGAACTTCTCCGCGGCGGCCCCTCCCGTGTCGCGCAGCTCGATGCCGTTCGCCGCGACGGCGGAGACGGTCGCCGGCCGCCCGACCGCGACCACGTCTTCCCCTGCGCGGTGCAGCAGCCAGGCGACGAGTCCGCCGACCGCCCCCGGTCCGACGACGGCGATCACGGGACGCTGCTCGGTGCTCATGACACTGATGCTAGCGACCAGGCGGCCCCGTCGAGCTCGAGCAGTGCGGAGGCCGTGCTCGCGATGGCGGGCACCGCGTCGGCGCCGACGGCCCCGACCAGGTTCACCGTGCGGTGGTCGTGGTTGACGGTGGGCCGGATGACCACCCCGTCGTTGTGCCCGGCGGAGCCGATGGCGAGCGACGGGATCAGCGCGACGCCCACGCCCTCGGCGACCATGCTCACCACCGCGACGAAGTTGTCCGTCTCGTAGGCGATACGCGGCACGAAGTCGCGCGCGTCGGTCAGTTCGAGCAGGTGGCCGCGGCAGCGCGGGCAGCCGGCGATCCATGACTCCGTCGCCAGGTCGGCCAGGTCGACCGCCTCCGCGTCGGCGAGCCGGTGCCCTGCGGGGAGCACGAGCAGCATCTCGTCGCGCCAGACCGGGATGACCGCGAGTCCGCGCGCGCTCTCCCGGTGCGGGTCGACCCGGTCCCCCGGATAGCTGAACGTGATCGCGAGATCTGCTGTCTGCGCGCGAACGGCAGCGACGGCCTCGGGCGGCTCCGCCTCCGTGTACGTGATCCTCACCCCGGGATGCGCCGCCCCCATCGTGCGCAGCAGCCGCGGCACGATGGTCGACGACGCGGACGGGAACGCCGCGAGCCGCACCCGCCCCGACCGGAGGCCCTGCAGGTCGGCGAGCTCCCCGGCCGCGGCATCCAGTGCCGTCGTGACGGTCGTGGCGTGACGGGCGAGCACCCTGCCGGCCTCGGTCAGCCGCACACCGCGTCCCGCCCGGGCGACCACGGGCATCCCGAGCCGGGCTTCGAGCCGTTTGAGGTGCTGGCTGATGGCGGGCTGACTGTAGCCGAGCGCATCGGCGGCGCGGGTGATCGAGCCGTGGTCGGCGATGGCGCGCACGACGCGCAGGCTGTGGGAGTCGAGATCGTCGAGGGACACACGCACACATAACCACAGGTGATGGATGCGATTCAACACCTGCTCTTCTCGAATAGGTCCGGGAGCGGCACGCTGGAGGCATGCCAGCACCCGTCATCGTCCCGCAGCCGCTCGCCGCCGCGCGCGCCGCCTTCGTCGGCGGGGCCGGCTACCTGGCCGCCTGCACCCAGGGCCTTCCGCTGCGGGCGACGCTCAGCGCATCCCGGGGCGAACTGGACGCCTGGGAGCGCGGAGAGGCCACCCCGGCCGCGTACGGCGCCGCCGTCGAGGAGGCGCGGGCAGCGTTCGGCAGCATCGTCGGCGTCCCGGCCGACCGGGTGGCGATCGGCTCGCAGGTCTCCGCCATCGCCGCGACCGTCGCCGCATCCCTCCCGGACGGCGCGGAGGTGGTCTGCGTCGACGGCGACTTCAGCTCGATGGTCTTCCCGTTCCTCGCGCAGCAGCACAGAGGCGTCACCGTCGTGCACGCGCCGCTCGACCGCGTCGCCGACGCCATCGGCCCGCGCACCAGCCTGGTCGCCTTCTCGCTCGTGCAGTCAGCGACGGGGGCTGTCGCGGACTCCGACGCGATCATCGCCGCGGCGGCCACGCACGGCGCGATCACCTTCGCCGACCTCACCCAGGCCGTCGGCTGGCTCCCGGTCGACGCCTCCCGGTTCGACCTCACCGCCTGCCACGCATACAAGTGGCTGTGCGCCCCGCGCGGCTCGGCCTTCCTCACCGTGGGCGACCGGATGCTCGACGAGCTGCGACCCGTGCAGGCCGGCTGGTTCGCCGGCGACGACCCGTGGGCGTCCTGCTACGGCCCGGACATGCACCTGGCCCGGGATGCGCGCCGCTTCGACGTCTCCCCCGCCTGGCCGGTCTGGCCGGGAACCGCCGCCGCCCTCGCGTTCTTCTCCGGCCTCGACCAGGTCGCGGTGCACGCATACACGAGCGGCCTCGGCGACGCCCTCTGCGACCACCTCGGCCTTCCGGCCGTCGGGCAGGCGATCGTCACCTGGCCGGATGCGGACGGCTCCGACCTCGCGGCTCTGACCGCATCCGGGATCCGGGCGTCCGGACGCGCCGGGCGTGCCCGGGTGGCCTTCCACCTCTGGAACACGCCCGACGACGTCGCACGGGTCGGCGACGCGCTTCCCGCGAAGGATCGCGGAAGCGCGGGGCCGGGGCCGTCAGGCTCCTAGCCGTCGAGACGCATCATCCAGTTGTGGCGGTCGCGCACGCGGCCGTACTGGATGTCGGTGAGCTCCTCGCGCAGCGACATCGTGAGTTCCCCGGGAGGGGCGGTGATGTCGCCGACGGTGAAGGTGTCCGACTTGAGCTCGCCGATCGGGGTGATCACGGCGGCGGTGCCGCAGGCGAACACCTCGACGATGTCGCCGGACTCCACGCCGACGCGCCACTCGTCGATCGTCACCTTGCGCTGCTCGACCTTGTGACCGCGGTCGCGGGCCAGCTGCAGCACGGACTCGAGGGTGATGCCCTCCAGGATGCTGTCGGACTCGGGGGTCACCAGGGTGCCGTCCTTGTAGACGAGCACCACGTTCATCCCGCCGAGCTCTTCCAGGTACTTGCCCTCCACCGAGTCGAGGAACAGCACCTGCGCGCAGCCGTGCTCGGCCGCTTCGGCCTGGGGAAGCAGGCTGGAGGCGTAGTTGCCTCCGGTCTTCGCCGCTCCCGTTCCACCCTTGCCCGCGCGGGACCAGTGGTCGGAGAGCCAGATCGACACCGGGTTCACTCCGCCGGAGAAGTACGCGCCGGCCGGGCTCGCGATCAGGTAGTAGGCGACCTTGTTCGCCGGGCGGACGCCGAGGAACGCCTCCTTGGCGAACATGAAGGGACGCAGGTAGAGGCTCGTCTCCGGCTGGCTCGGCACCCAGTCGCCGTCCACGGCGATGAGCTGCTTGAGCGAGTCGATGAAGTATTCGACCGGGAGCTCCGGCAGCGCGAGGCGGTATGCCGAGCGCTGCATCCTGGCGGCGTTCGCCTCCGGGCGGAAGGTCCAGACCGAGCCGTCCTCGTGGCGGTAGGCCTTCAGACCCTCGAAGATCTCCTGCGCGTAGTGCAGGACGGCGGCGGACGGCTCCAGCTGGATCGGGCCGTACGGCGAGACGCGCGGCCGGTGCCAGCCACCCTTGACCGACCAGCACAGATCCACCATGTGGTCGGTGAAGTAGTTGCCGAAGCCTGGGTTCGCGAGGATCTCCTCACGCTCGGCTGCGCTGCGCGCCTCCTCGTTCCTGGTGACGGCGAAAGCGAGCCCGCTGGGGGTCGGTGCTCCCGTGAGGGTGATGCTGGTCGGAGATGTCATGAGAATCCTTTGCGCTGCGCTCGTTCGAAGCGGATGAACTAATTCTGCGCCACGGCGGTGGCGATCGCGTCGCCGATTTCGGCGGTGGCGCGGGATGCTGTGCCGCGGCTGGCGAGGTCGGCGGTCACCGCCTGCTCCACCCGCTCCGCGAGCTCCACCCGTCCGAGGTGTCGGAGCAGGAGTGCTACGGAGAGGATCGCAGCGGTGGGGTCGGCCTTCTGCTGGCCTGCGATGTCGGGGGCCGATCCGTGAACCGGCTCGAACATGCTGGGGAATTCGCCTGCAGGGTTGATGTTGCCCGAGGCCGCCAGTCCGATGCCGCCGCTGATTGCGGCCGCGAGATCGGTGAGGATGTCGCCGAAGAGGTTGTCTGTGACGATCACGTCAAATCTAGCAGGATTCGTGACCAGGAAGATCGTGGCGGCGTCGACATGCAGGTAGTCGACCGCCACCTCCGGATGCTCGGCGGCGACAGCGTCCACGATCCGTTTCCAGAGCGAGCCGGCGAAGGTGAGCACGTTGGTCTTGTGCACCAGCGTGAGCTTCTTGCTGCGCTGCTCCGCCTGGTCGAAGGCGTAGCGGACGACGCGCTCGACGCCGTACGCCGTGTTCACGGAGACCTCGTTGGCGATCTCGTGCGGCGTTCCCTGGCGGATGGCGCCGCCGTTGCCGACGTACGGTCCCTCGGTGCCCTCGCGCACGACGACGAAGTCGACGTCGCCCGGGTCGGCGAGCGGGCTGGCGATGCCGGGGAACAGCGTGGTCGGGCGCAGGTTGACGTAGTGGTCGAGCGTGAAGCGCAGCTTCAGCAGCAGCCCGCGCTCGATGTTGGCCCCGGCGAGGCGAGGGTCGCCCGGCACGCCGCCGACGGCGCCGAGCAGGATGGCGTCGTGCTGCTTGATCGCATCCAGATCGGTGTCGGTGAGCACGTCGCCGGTCTCGAGGTAGCGCTGAGCGCCCAGCGAGAACGGGGTCTTCGAGAAGGTGAGTCCGCTGCCCTCCGTGACGGCGTCGAGCACCTTGACCGCCTCGGCGACGACCTCCGGTCCGATCCCGTCTCCCGGGATGACGGCGAGCTTGACGACGGACGGGGACTCGGACATGGCACTCCTGCTGTTCGTTGCGGGCGGACCATCCCAGACTACCGGCGAGCGACCGGGTGGATGCGCGCCCGCCGGATCGCGCCCCAGCGGCCGGATCCGCGTCAGCGGCCGGATCCGCGTCAGCGCCCGATATTCCGCAGCGAGAACACCGCGAGGGCCGCCGCGGCCACCATGAGCCCGACGCCGATGCCCGCGGTCAGGGCGACACCGGAGTCGAACGCGGCGCGCGCGGACGCCAGCAGCTGCTCGCCCAGGTCGCCGGGCAGCTGACCGGCCACGGTCGTCGCACCGCCGAGGGTCTCCCCCGCCGCGTGCGCCTGCGCACTGGTGAGGCCATCCGGCAGCACGACCGCCGAACGGTACGACGCGGTGAGGATCGTGCCGAGCGTCGCCGTTCCGAGCACGGCGCCCAGTTCGTACGCCGTCTCGGACACCGCGGAGGCCGCACCGGCCTTCTCGGCGGGAGCGCTCGTCAGGATCAGCTCGTTCGAGACCGTCTCGGCCGCGCCGATCCCGAGCCCGAGCAGGACGAACGACAGGATGAGCACCCCGGCCTGCGCATCCCCTCCCGACAGAGCCACCACGAGGTAGCCGACCGCCGAGATCAGCAGGGCGACAGGCACCACGATCGCCGCCCGTACGCGCCGCGCGATCGGCACCACGACCAGCCCGGCCACGATCATCGTGGCGAGACCGGGGATGAGCACGAGGCCTGCGTCGATCGGGCTGAGGCCGAGCACCAGCTGCAGGTGCTGCGACACGAAGAACAGGTAGCCGACGAGCGACACCACGCTCAGCAGGTTGATCAGCACGGCGCCGCTGAACGACGCCCGCCGGAACAGCCGCATGTCGAGCATCGGGATGGGCCTGCGCAGTTGCCTGCGCACGAACAGCCAGCCGGACACGGCCCCGATCACGATGGCGAGCACCCCAGCGACGGAGAGGCCGTCGGAGGCGAGCGACTTGATCCCGTACACGATGGGCGCCATCGTCAGCAGCGACAGCAGGATGCTCGGGACGTCGATCGGCCCGGGATTCGGGTCGCGCGACTCGCGCACCAGCAGCGGAGTGAGCACGAGCAACGGGATGAGCACGGGAACCGCGAGCAGGAACACCGATCCCCACCAGAAGTGCTCGATGAGCACGCCGCCGACGATCGGGCCGAGGGCCGAGCCAGCCGCGAACCCGGATGCCCAGACGGCGATGGCGAGCCTGCGCTGCTCGCGGTCGGTGAAGATGCTGCGCAGCAGCGACAGCGTGGACGGCATCAGCATCGCGCCGAAGAACCCGAGGCTGGCACGCGCGGCGATGAGCCATTCGGTCGTCGGAGCGAAGGCGGCGCCGACGGACACGACCGCGAACCCGGTCGCGCCGATCAGCAGCAGCTTGCGGCGGCCGATCCGGTCGCCGAGGCTGCCCATCGAGACGAGGAGTCCCGCGAGCACGAGCGGGTACGCGTCGATGATCCAGAGCATCCCCGTGCCGCTCGGTTCGAGCGCCTGGGAGATGGCGGGCAGCGCGAAGCTGAGCACCGTGTTGTCGACGGAGACCAGCAGCACGGGAAGCATCAGAACGGCGAGCGCCACCCATTGACGCGCACCGGCGCGGGGCGCGACGGCGGGCGTGGGCGTGGTGATGCTCGGCGTGGACATGTATTTACTGTACCGTCTGGACGGTACAGTAATCAAGCCGGAGCGGCTACCATGTGCACATGGCAGAAACCCCCTCCGCCCGCGACCGCATCCTCGACGCGTTCGAGGAACTGCTCGCCGAGCAGAGCGAACGCGCCGCGACCCTCGACGCCGTCGCCGCCCGCGCCGGCGTCTCCAAGGGCGGCCTGCTCTACCACTTCGCTTCGAAGGACGCGATGGTCGACGGCGTCCTCGCCCGGCTGAGCGCGCACGTCGACGCCGACCTCGACCGGATGCGCTCCGCCCCGGAAGGCCCCGTCGCCTACTTCATCCGCACCTCGGTGCCCACCGACAACGACCTCGAGCGCTCCATCGTCGCGGTCGCCCGCCTCGCCCAGAGTGCGGACAGCAGGGCACGGGATGCGCTGTCCGCGATGCAGCGCTCCTGGCTGTCGATCCTCGAATCGTCGGTCGGCGACCCGCTCGTGGCCCGCATCATCATGCTGATCGGCGACGGGATGTACTACAACACCGCTCTCCTGCCGGACACGAACGCCGTCCTGCGCAGCGAGACGGACATGGACAGGGTGATCGAGCTGGTGAAGCGGCTGGCCGACTCCTAGGAGCCGAGCCCGCTCCCGCCGCCGAGCCCGTCGAGCCGGGCCTGCAGGAACCGCCGCACCCGCGCATCCTGGGCGGCCTCGATCGCCGCGGCGTACGCGTCCGCCGCCCGCGCGTCCCCCGCCAGCCGCAGCAGGTCGGCGCGCACCGCGAGCGCCTGCGCGGCGACCACCCCGTCGAACAGTTCGGGATGCGCATCCAGGTCGGCCAGCGCCGCCTCCGGCCCCGCGTCCGCGCTGTAGCCGCGCGCCACGACGCGCCCGAGCTGCGCGGCAGCGGACGGCCACCCCAGCACGAGCCCGTCGTAGAGCCGGGCGATCGCCGGCCAGTCCGTGGCCTCCCAGGTCGGCGCGATGCCGTGCAGCCCGGCGATGGCCGCCTGCAGCGCGAACCGGCCGGGCAGCCCAGCCGCCCCGCTGAGCGCGACGGTGGCGAGGCGCTCCCCCTCCGCCAGCATCCCCGCGTTCCAGCGCGACCGGTCGGCGTCGGCGAGCGTGACGAACTCGTCGGCGTCGGAGATCCTGGTCGTCTGCCGCGCCTCGGTGAGCAGCAGCAGGGCGAGCAGCGCAGCCGCCTCCTCGTCGTGCGGGCGGAGACGGTACGCGTCCCTGGCCAGTTCGATCGCGTCGGTGCGGAGCCGCCCGTCCGCGCGGGCGTGGCCGACGGTGTAGAGCAGGTAGACGGTGGTGAGCGCATCCGGCAGCCTGGCCGTCAGAGCCGCGTCGTCGCCGGCGGTGAACCGCAGCCGGGAGTCGTGGATGCGCTTCTTGGCCCGCGTGAGCCGCGCGGCCATCGTCGGCTCCTGCACCAGGAACACCTCGGCGACCTGCGCCGTCGGCACGTCGCAGACGAAGCGCAGCGCGAGCGCCACCCGCGTCTCCTCTGCGACGTGCGGGTGGCAGACGAGCAGGATCAGCTCCAGTCGCTCGTCGCCGGTGAACACCTCGTCAGCCTGCATGTCGATCTCCGCCTGCCGGTCGGCCGCGCGCGCAGCCTCGGCGGCGAGCATCGGCGCCGCGCGAACGGCGGTGCCCTCGCGCCGCCGCATGTCGACGGCGATGCGCTTGGCCACCGTCGTGATCCAGGCGGCGGCGTTCGCGGGCTCCCGTCCGGCCGCTTCTTCGGCGACGGCGCGGGCGAACGCCTCCTGCACGGCGTCCTCCGCGACCTGGAGGTCGCCGGTCGAGCGGGCGACAGCGCCCAGGATGCGCGGCGCATCCGTGCGGAAGGCACGCTCGGTGGCGGTGGTCACAGCCCATTCAAGCAAGCGGTGACCACCGGCACAATCAGTTGACCGAGCTCAGGACGAGCACGGGGAACAGCTCGTTCCAGCCCTCCGTCGGCACGAGCGCAGCCAGCTCACGGGCCTGCTCCGGGGTGGCGGCGGTGAAGTTGTAGAACCCGGTGACGACCTCTTTGGTCTCGCCGAACGGCCCGTCGGTGAAGAGCGGGCTGTCGCCGTCCCTCGGGGTGATCCTGGTGGCGGCGCTGATCGGCTGCAGGGCGGCGCTCGCGACGATCTTCTCGCCGGCGGCGACCACCGCATCCTGGAACGCCCGGTGGCCGGCCATGCCTGCCGCCCACTGCTCCTCGGTCATCGCGGCCGGGTCCCAGTTCGGTTCCTTGATCAGCAGAACGTACTCGTCGGACATGATGTCTCCTTACGTCTCGCGCTCGCGCGCATCGGTGTGAACACCACTACGACGTCAGTCAACCGCGAAAATCGACAGCCCGCCCCACTTTTTTCTCGGCCCGCCTCCTCGGGCGCATCCGTTCTCGCGGAGATCCGGCCGGCAGAACGACGAAACTCCGCCCGAACGGAGTCCTCGGCGGCGTGGCGGCCGGAGACTCCGCTCGGACGGAGCGAGAACGAGTGCGGGTCCGGTCAGGACTCGGTGATGTCGATCTCCTGCATCAGGTCGGCGTCGATGGCGATGCGCACCTTCTCGAGCAGCCCATCCGGGATGCGCGAGTCGACCGTGAGCACACTGAGCGCCTTGCCGCCCGCGGAGGTCCTGGCGATCTGCATGCCGGCGATGTTGATCTCCGCCTCGCCGAACTCCTGGCCGTAGACGGCGACGATGCCGGGACGGTCGTCGTAGACCATGACGATGAGGTGCTCCGCGATCGGGACCTCCACGTCGTAGCCGTTGATCTCCACGACCTTCTCGATCTGCTTGGTGCCGGTGAGCGTGCCGGACACCGACACCTGCGAGCCGTCGCTGAGCGCGCCGCGCAGGGTGATCAGGTTCCGGTACTCCTCGCTGACCGAGTCGGTGATGAGGCGCACCTCGATGCCGCGCTGCTCGGCGAGCAGCGGCGCGTTCACGTAGGAGACGGTCTCGCTGACGACGTTGGTGAAGATGCCCTTCAGCGCCGCAAGCTTGAGCACGCTCACGTCGTAGTCGACCAGTTCGCCGCGCACCTCCACGTCCACGCTGGTGAGCGGGCTGTGAGCGAGGCCGGAGAACACCTGGCCGAGCTTCTCGACCAGCGGGATGCCGGGGCGCACGTACGGGTCGATGACGCCGCCGGCGACGTTGACCGCATCCGGGACCAGTTCGCCGGACAGCGCCAGCCGCACCGACTTGGCGACGGACACGCCGGCCTTCTCCTGCGCCTCGTCGGTGGATGCTCCGAGGTGCGGGGTGACGACGACGTTCTCGAGCGCGAGCAGCGGAGACTCGGTGGGCGGCTCGCTGACGAACACGTCGAGCCCGGCGCCGGCGATGGAGTTGGTGGACAGGGCGCGGTAGAGCGCGTCCTCGTCGATCAGCCCGCCGCGGGCGACGTTGACGATGAACGCGGTCGGCTTCATCAGCGCGAGCTGGTCGTCGCTGATCATGCCGGTGGTCTCCGGCGTCTTCGGCATGTGGATGGTGATGAAGTCGGCCTCGGCGAGCAGTTCGTCGAGCGTGACCAGCTGAACGCCCAGCTGCTGCGCGCGGGCCGAGGTGACGTACGGGTCGAACGCGATCACGCGGGTGCCGAACGCCTGCAGGCGCGCGGTGATTAGAGCGCCGATGCGGCCGAGCCCGATGATGCCGACGGTCTTCTCGTAGACCTCGGTGCCGGTGTACTTCGACCGCTTCCACTGCCCCTGCGCCAGCGCGTTGTGCGCGGCCGGGATGTGCCGGGCGAGGCTCAGGATGTGCCCGACGGTGAGCTCGGCGGCGGAGATGATGTTGGAGGTCGGCGCGTTCACGACCATGACACCGGCGTTGGTCGCCGCCTTGATGTCGACGTTGTCGAGCCCGACACCTGCACGCGCGATGACGCGCAGCTTGGGAGCGCCACCGATGACCTCTGCGTCGACCTTCGTCGCCGACCGCACCAGGATGGCGTCGGCGTCGGCCACCGCGGAGAGCAGTGCAGCCCGGTCGGTCCCGTCCACACTGCGGATGTCGAAGTCCGGCCCGAGGGCGTCGACGGTGGCGGGCGAAAGTTCTTCGGCGATCAGCACGACCGGCTTTGTCACGTGGCAGTTCCTTAGTTTCGGAGCAGACTTGGGAGAAAGCGCCACTGGCCATTGGGGCGCGGATCGCAACAACTCTACCGGCTGGGCGGGGGTGCCTTTCGCCGCGTTACGTACATTGCATCCATTGTCATATATCGACAGTCGTACTATCGTCGAGCCCCATGACCTCAGAACTGCGCGAGCCGACGTTCTACGTGCTGGCCGCCCTAGCCGACGGACGCAAACACGGCTACGGCATCATCAAAGACACCGTCGAACTCTCGGGCGGACGGATCTCGCTCAATGTCGGGACCCTGTACTCGGCACTCGAACGGCTGAGCGGCGACGGGCTGGTCGCCCGTGACGGCGAAGAGGTGGTGGACGGCCGGCTGCGCCGCTACTTCCGCCTCACCGACGACGGCGCAGCCCTGCTCGCCGAGGAGGCCGACCGGCTCGCGGCGCGCGCGGCCAGCGCGCGCGAACGGCTCGCGCACCGACGACCGGCTGCGTCGGCCGGAGCGGCCGCGGGGGCGCTGTCGTGAAGCCGTCACCCACCCTCGAGGACCGCTACCGCCGCGCCCTCCGCTGGTACCCGCCGCTCTGGCGCGCGCGCACCGAGTCCGCGATGCTCGGCACCCTGTTGGAGCGCGCCGAGGACGAGTCGCGCACCGAACCGGCGCGGGGCGAACTCGCCGACCTGCGCGTCAACGGGTTGCTTCAGCGCATGAATGCCGTCGTCACAATCGTCCCCGCGGACGGCAGACGAGCGGTGTCGTCGGCCGCGCTCGGCCTGGGGGCCGGTTTCTCGCTGTTCTTCCTCGTCGTCTTCGAGCTCGATCCTCTCCGGGTCGTCGGTCCCGCCGATTACGGCATGAGGACGTTCGGTCCCGTCCTGACGCCCGGTGTCGTGGTCTACGCACTTTGGCTGGCGGCGTTCCTGTTCGCCGCGTTCGACTGGGACCGCACGGCCCGCATCCTGCTCGCTGCGAGCATGGCGGCGTCTGCGCTCCTCTACCCGGTCGCGGGCGCAGCCTTTAGAACGCACCTGGCAGGCCCGGATCCCGCCTCGACGGTCGCGATCAGCTTCCTGCCCGCTCCGGCCACACTGCTGTTCCTCGGCGTGATCGCCGTGGTCGGGATGCTGTCCAGAGCACCGATGCCGTCACGCCCTGCCGCCCTCTGGGCCTTCGGCATCACCGCTCTCGCGCTCGTCGCCATCACGCTGACCAACCTGGTTCGTACGAACATGCTGCGGTTCGACGACGCCTGGCTGTGGCGCGACGAACGCGGCCTCGCCGTCGCGATCGGCATCCTGCTCGTCGTCGCGATGATCCTGCGCAGGCGTGCCGGCGCGGCAGCAACCGCCTGCACTGCGATCGCCGCCCTGCTGTTCGGGATGCTCGCGGTCACGCTCGCCGTCGCCAAGGCCGACTCCCCCGGCGTCAACGCGGTCATCGCCATCGCGGGCGCGGCGGTGGTGACGCTCGCCGTCGTGGTCGTCGCGATCGTGGCCTTCCGGCGCCGCCTGGCGCGCAGCGGCGCATCCGGCAGGGCAGACTGGGAGGCGTGACCGCCTTCGAAACCGTCCAGCTCGTCGTGCGGATCGCGCTCGCGTGCGTGTTCGTGGGGATGGGCGTCCTGCACTTCGTTCCCGGGCCCGCCCGCGGAATGGCCGCGATGATCCCGCCCCGGATGCGCTGGGGCGCGCCGCTCAGCCCACGCGTCCTCGTCGCACTGACCGGCGTGTGCGAGCTGGCGGGCGGGATCGGGCTGCTCGTGCCGTGGACGCGGGTGGCGGCGGCGATCTGCCTCGCGGTCTTCCTCGTCGCGGTGTTCCCCGCCAACGCGTACGCGGCGCGGCACAAGGAACGGTTCGGCGCGTTCGGCACGCCACTCATCCCGCGCCTGCTGCTGCAGGTGCTGCTGATCGGGCTGTGCGTGTTCTGCGCGCTCTAGGCCCAGCGTCCAACGCGCTCCTCCAGTGCCAACTGCTGCTAATCGCGCAGTGCGCGTCAGCGCGCCCTGAAACCTGCGTCCACCGCGCCAATCACGCGCCGACTCGCGCCGATCACGCGGTTCGCGTTCAGCGCGCCCTGAGCACCGCCTCCAGCGCGGCGACCACCGTGGCTGCGCGGGTCACGTCGGCGGCGACCGCCGCGCGCAGGCGCGCGACCGGCGTGCGTGCCGCGAGTTCGCGGCGCAGGGCGACGGCCTGGATACCTGTCAGCCCGACGAGCGCCGTGGCTGCGATCCGCGGCTCAGGGTCGGCGGCTTCGAAGCCGTAGCGGGCGGCGAGCGACCCGGCGGCCAGGGCGACGAGCGCATCCTGTTGCTCGCGCTGGTGGGCGCGCAACGACGGCGTCTCGGCGATGAGGGCGCCGAACCTGGCGGTCTTGTCGTACGCCGCGCGCTCATCCGGTTGGGCGGCGATCCAGTCGGTGAGACGTCCGAGTTCCCGGTCGAGCATCGTCGCCACCGCGGCGGCGGGCGGGGTGGTGTGGTCGGCCAGCGCGCGTCGCAGTCCGCCCTCGGTGGCGTCGCCGCGGTCGAGCAGCAGGGCCTCTTTGCTGGGGAAGTAGTTGAACACCGTCTTCTCGGAGACGCCGCAGACGCGGGCGATCTCAGCGACCTGGACTGCGGCGAACCCGCGCTCGACGAACAATTCGGTGGCGGTGTCGGACAGCAGCCGACGCATCCTGCGCTTCTTCTGCTCGCGGAGGCCGAGCTGCTCCCCCGCGTCGTCGTGGTCCCAGACCACCGTTCGGTCGCTCATGCTGTTGATTTTACAGCAACCATATTTATACTGTCACTGTAATTATCGAAAAGGGGTTCGCGTGTCCGCTCTTCTGGTGGCCGGCATCGTGCTGGTGGGGTTGGTCGTCGGCGTGTATTGGGGGCCGTGGATCGCGCTCACCCGCACCATCGCGACGTTCGAGCCTGCTGTGCTCCTGCCGCTCGTCGCGCGGCTCAGCGCGAACCTCGCTCCCGTGATGACCGTGCTGATGCCGCTCGCGCTGCTCGTGGTGGCGGCCGTGGTCGCGGTCGCGGCGTTCGGGCATCCGGTCACGCTCATCCTGGGTGCGGTCGCGTTCGTGCTCCTGGCGCTCACGCTGGTGGTGACGATTGCGGTCGAGGTGCCGATCGTCAAGACCATCGAATCCTGGACCGTCGACACGCTCCCACCCGACTGGCGCGCACGCCGCGACCGCTGGGTGTCGTTCCACCTGTTGCGCGTGATCCCGGGCGTCGTGGCGCTCGCGCTGCTCGCCACGGCCGCGGTGACCTACCCGCTCTGACCCTGCCAACCACGCTCCCCCGCTCAGTACGCGGCGGCCAGCGCCTCCCGCACGACCGCGGCGTCCGTCACGTCGTACGAGGCCGCACCGCCGCCGGGACCGGACGGCGAGCCCGTCACGGTCGTGCGCGCCGAGAGGTGCACCGCATCCACGCCGGTCGCCGCGATGCCTGCGATGTCGGTGACGCCGACTCCCCCGCCTGCCATCACCTGCACGCGGCCGGCGGACTCGGCGGCGAGGGCGGCGAGCATCCCGACGCCGTCGATGCTGCGGGATGCTCCTCCCGACGTCAGGATGCGGCGGACGCCGAGCGCGGCGAGCGTGTCAAGGGCGCCGAGAGGGTCCGGCGCGATGTCGATGGCGCGGTGGAAGGTGACGTCGAGGTCGCCGGCCTCGGCGACGAAGCGGGCGACCGCGTCCGTGTCCACGGCCCCGACGGCGTCCAGTGCGCCCACCACGACACCGGATGCGCCGGCGCGCCTGGCGTAGCGGATGTCGGCCAGCGCCAGCTCCACCTCGTCGGCGTCGTAGACGAAACCTCCGGCGCGGGGGCGGATCAGGACGTGCACGAAACCGTCGCGCCCCGCGCTCTGCGCTTCGGCGACCGCCGCCTCGATGAGGCCGGCGGAGGGCGTGAGGCCGCCGACGCCGAGCGCGGAGCAGAGCTCGATGCGGTCGGCGCCCGCCTCCAGGGCGACGCGAACGCCCGCCCTGTCCTGGACAGCGATCTCGACGGCGAGACGACGGGACACGGGAACCTCCGGGGTGTGAGCGCGGAACGCGCGCGATGAGAGCGTGAAAAGCAGAAGAGGTGCCGACCTCCGCCGGAGCGGAAGCGGCACCTCTTCACAGTAGCCAGTCGGTCGCTAGGCGACGATCAGCGCGCGACCTCGCCGTCGACGTAGTCGTCGTCGTTCGACGCGTTCCAGGCGAACAGCTTGCGCAGCTCGCGGCCGGTGGCCTCGATCGGGTGCTGCTCGCCCTTCTTGCGGAGCGCGAGGAACTCCGGCGCTCCTGCATCCTGGTCGGCGATGAAACGCTCGGCGAACGCGCCGGACTGGATGTCGGCGAGAACGGCCTGCATGTTCTCCTTGACGTGCGGGTCGATGACGCGCGGGCCGGAGACGTAGTCGCCGTACTCAGCGGTGTCGGAGACGCTCCAGCGCTGCTTGGCGATGCCGCCCTCCCACATCAGGTCCACGATGAGCTTGAGCTCGTGCAGCACCTCGAAGTATGCGACCTGCGGCTGGTAGCCCGCCTCGGTCAGAGTCTCGAAACCGTACTGGACGAGCTGCGAGACACCGCCGCAGAGCACGGCCTGCTCACCGAACAGGTCGGTCTCGGTCTCCTCGGTGAAGGTCGTCTTGATGCCGCCGGCGCGGAGGCCGCCGATGCCCTTGGCGTAGCTGAGGACGAGGGGCCACGCGTTGCCGGTGGCGTCCTTCTCGACGGCGACGATCACGGGGACGCCACGGCCGGCCTCGTACTCGCGGCGCACAGTGTGGCCCGGGCCCTTCGGGGCGACCATGATGACGTCGACGCCCTCCGGGGCCTCGATGTAGCCGAAGCGGATGTTGAAGCCGTGGCCGAAGACGAGCGCGTTGCCCTCTTCGAGGTTCGGCTGGATGTCGTCGGCGTAGAGGTGACGCTGCACCTGATCCGGCGCGAGGATGACGATGACGTCGGCCCACTTCGCCGCGTCCGCGGCGCTCAGGACCTGGAAGCCTGCCTCTTCGGCCTTGGGCTTCGACTTCGAGCCCTCCTTGAGGCCGATGACGACCTCGACGCCGGAGTCGCGGAGGTTCTGCGCGTGCGCGTGACCCTGCGAGCCGTAGCCGATGACGGCGACCTTCTTGCCCTGGATGATCGACAGGTCAGCATCGTTGTCGTAGTAGATCTCAGCCACTGGGGGATTCTCCTTGTTCGTGTGGTTCTGCAGAAACGGTTAGTTCTTGAAAACGCGCTCGGTGATGGACTTCGAGCCGCGGCCGATCGCGAGGAGGCCGGACTGCGCCATCTCCTTGATCCCGTACGGTTCGAGCACCTTGAGCAGCGCCTGGGTCTTTCCGCTGTCGCCCGTGACCTCGATCACGAGGGCGTCCGTGGCCACGTCGACGACGCGGGCGCGGAACAGGTTGACGGCTTCGAGCACCTGCGAGCGGGTGGTGTTGTCGACGCGCACCTTGATCAGCAGGTGCTCGCGCTGCACGGACTGCGCAGGGTCGAGCTCCACGATCTTGATGACGTTGATCAGCTTGTTCAGCTGCTTGGTGACCTGTTCGAGCGGGAGGTCTTCGACGTCGACGACGACCGTGATGCGGGAGAGGCCGTCGACCTCGCTCGTACCCACCGCCAGGGATTCGATGTTGAAGCCGCGGCGTGCGAACAGACCGGCGACACGGGTCAGCAGACCCGGCTTGTCCTCGACGAGGAGGCTCAGAACGTGCGTGCTCATGTCTACTCCTCTCCGAAGGCGGGGCTGTGGTCGCGGGCGTACTGGACGTAGCTGTTGCTGACGCCCTGCGGGACCATCGGCCAGACCATCGCGTCCGCGCTCACGACGAAGTCGATGACCACGGGACGGTCGTTGGTCTCCAGCGCCAGCTTGATCGCCGCATCCACTTCCTCTTCCTTCGTGACGCGGATGCCGAGAGCGCCGTACGCCTCTGCCAGCTTCACGAAGTCGGGGACGCGCACGGTGTCGTGGCCGGTGTTCAGGTCGGTGTTGGAGTACCGGCCGTCGTAGAACAGCGTCTGCCACTGGCGGACCATGCCGAGCGACGAGTTGTTGATGATCGCGACCTTGATCGGGATGTTGTTGATCGTGCAGGTGGCGAGTTCCTGATTGGTCATCTGGAAGCAGCCGTCGCCGTCGATCGACCACACCACGCGGTCGGGCTGGGCCACCTTGGCGCCCATCGCGGCGGGCACCGAGTATCCCATCGTGCCTGCCCCACCCGAGTTGAGCCACGCGTTCGGCCGCTCGTACTTGATGAACTGCGCCGCCCACATCTGGTGCTGGCCGACTCCGGCGGTGTAGATGCCCTCCGGTCCGGTCAGCTCGCCGATCCGCTGGATGATGTGCTGCGGGGCGAGCAGGCCGTCCGTCGTCGGCGAGAACCCGAGCGGGAACTCCTCGCGGAGCCCGTTCAGGTACGTCCACCATTCGACGGTGTCGGGCGCCCGGTCTTTCGCGGCCTCTTTGAAGGCGGCGGTCAGATCGACGATGACATCTTTGGCATCGCCGACGATGGGCACGTCGGCGATCCGGATCTTGGAGATCTCAGCCGGGTCGACATCGACGTGGACGACTTTCGCGTTCGGAGCGAACAGCGAGGTGTTGCCGGTGACGCGGTCGTCGAACCGCGCGCCGAGCGACACGATGAGGTCGGACTCCTGGAGCGCGAGCACCGCGGGGACGGTGCCGTGCATCCCGGGCATGCCGAGGTGCTGCTTGTGGGAGTCGGGGAACGCGCCGCGCGCCATCAGCGTGGTGGTGACGGGCGCCCCGGTGACCTCGGCGAGCTCGAGCAGCTCCTGGGAGGCGCGGGAGCGGATGACGCCGCCGCCCACGTAGAGGATCGGCTTCTTCGCCTCGGCGAGCAGCTGCGCTGCCGCGAGGATCTGCTTGCCGTGCGCCTTGGTGATCGGACGGTAGCCGGGCAGGTCGACCTTGGGCGGCCAGATGAACGGCACCGTGTTCTGCTGCGCGTCTTTGGTGATGTCGACGAGCACCGGGCCGGGGCGGCCGGTTCCCGCGATGTGGTACGCCGCTGCGATGGTGGACGGGATGTCCTCCGCGCGCTTCACCAGGAAGGAGTGCTTGGTGATCGGCATGGTGATGCCGACGATGTCCGCCTCCTGGAACGCATCCGTACCCATCAGGGTGGAGAAGACCTGGCCCGTGATGAACACCACGGGGACCGAGTCCATGTGGGCGTCCATGATGGCCGTGACGAGGTTGGTCGCTCCGGGACCGGAGGTGGCCATCGCCACGCCGACCTTGTTGCTCGACGAGGCGTAGCCCTCTGCGGCGTGGCCGGCGCCCTGCTCGTGCCTGACCAGGATGTGACGGATCTTGGTGGAGTCCATGATCGCGTCGTAGATGGGGAGGATGGCTCCACCCGGGAGCCCGAAGACGTCGGTGACGCCGAGGAGTTCCAGGGTGCGGACCACGGACTGGGAGCCCGTCAGCGATTCGGGCGACGCCTTTCCAGGCGTCGCGGATGGCAACACGGTACTAGGAGAACTGGGTTCCGAGGACATGTGTGGGCGAGTCCCTTACGTACGAAACGGATGATGCGAGGAAGCGGAGCTACCCCGTGACCGCGCCCTCCGCAGCGGAGTGCACGAGCTTGGAGTACTTCGCGAGAACGCCACGGGTATAGCGCGGGGGAAGAGGCGCCCAGCCTTCACGGCGGGCGGTCAGCTCTGACTCATCGACAAGTAGGTCGAGGGAGCGAGCCGCGATATCGACCCGTATCAGATCACCATCGCGCACGAAGGCGATGGGACCTGCGTCCACCGCTTCGGGTGCTATGTGGCCGATGCAGAGGCCGGTTGTGCCGCCTGAGAATCGTCCGTCCGTCAATAGTAGTACATCCTTGCCGAGGCCCGCGCCCTTGATGGCGGCGGTGATGGCGAGCATCTCGCGCATCCCCGGGCCGCCCTTCGGGCCCTCGTAGCGGATGACCACGACATCGCCGGCCTTGATCTTGCCTTCCGTCAGAGCATCCATTGCTCCGCGCTCGCGCTCGAACACGCGGGCGGGACCCTCGAAGACCTCGGCGTCGAAGCCCGCGGTCTTGACGACGGCGCCCTCAGGAGCGAACGACCCCTTGAGGATCGTGATGCCGCCGGTGGCGTGGATGGGGTTGTCGAGGCTGCGCATGACCTCGCCGTCCGGAGCGGGCGGGTTGATCTCCGCGAGGTTCTCCGCGACGGTCTTGCCGGTGACGGTGAGGCAGTCGCCGTGCAGGAGACCGGCGTCGAGCAGCGCCTTCATGACGACGGGCACGCCGCCGTGACGGTCGACGTCGTTCATCACGTACTTGCCGAACGGCTTGAGGTCGCCGATGTGCGGGACCTTGTCTCCAATGCGGTTGAAGTCGTCGATCGTGAGGTCGACCTCCGCCTCGCGGGCGATGGCGAGCAGGTGGAGCACGACGTTGGTGGAGCCGCCGAACGCCATGGCCACCGCGATGGCGTTCTCGAACGCCTTCTTGGTGAGGATGTCGCGCGCGGTGATGCCGAGCTTGAGCAGGTTGACCACGGCTTCGCCCGAGCGGTGGGCGAAGTAGTCGCGGCGGCGGTCTGCCGAGGGCGGCGCTGCCGAGCCGGGGAGGCTCATGCCGAGCGCCTCTGCGACGGAGGCCATGGTGTTGGCGGTGTACATGCCGCCACAGGCACCCTCGCCCGGGGCGATGGCGCACTCGATGCGCTTGAGGTCTTCTTCGCTCATCTTGCCCGCCTTGCAGGCGCCGACGGCCTCGAAGGAGTCGATGATCGTGACGTCCTTCTCCGTGCCGTCGGAGAGCTTGACCCAGCCGGGGGCGATCGAGCCCGCGTAGAGGAAGACGGCGGAGAGGTCGAGACGCGCCGCGGCCATCAGCATGCCGGGGAGCGACTTGTCGCAGCCGGCGAGCAGGACGGTGCCGTCGAGGCGTTCCGCCATCATGACGGTCTCGACGGAGTCGGCGATGACCTCACGCGAGACGAGGGAGAAGTGCATGCCCTCGTGGCCCATCGAAATGCCGTCGGAGACGGAGATCGTGCCGAACTGCAGCGGGTATCCCCCACCGGAGTGGACGCCCTCTTTCGCGCCCTGTGCGAGGCGGTCGAGCGACAGGTTGCAGGGGGTGATCTCGTTCCAGGAGCTCGCGATTCCGATCTGCGGCTTCTCCCAGTCGGCGTCGCCCATTCCGACAGCCCGAAGCATCCCGCGGCTCGTGGTTGCTTCGATTCCGTCGGTGACGACGCGCGAACGCGGTTTCCAATCGATGTCTGGCATGGATCAACTCTAGGACGTTCGGGATGCCGCTCTGAACATATGACCGAGACCGGTGGATAACCCGCGAAGAGGTCAGGCTGTGGAGGACTGCCTGGCGTCCGCGAGCAGGCTCAGCATCGTCGCGACGGCGGTCTCGTCGGCGAGGCGGAACTGCGCTGCCGTCTCCCCTTCGCCCACCTTGATGCCGACGTCCCCGGCGCCCGGGCGGAGCACCGCGAAGCCGTCCTCGTCCGTCACGTCGTCTCCGGCGAACAGCACGGCCGTCGCCTTCGTGTACTCGCGCAGGCGCTCGATGCCGTCGCCCTTGTTGGCGCCGCGCACCGAGAACTCGATGATGTCCTTGCCGTCGCGGATGGTGAGCTTGTCGCTGACCGAGGCGGCAGCGGCGTACGCGGCCTCGACCACCTTCTTGCCCTCCTCCTCGCCGAGCAGCCGGTAGTGGACGCCGTAGCCGACGGGCTTGGTCTCCAGGCGCGTTCCCTCCGTGGACGACACGAGCGCGCCGAGCACGTCTCCGAGCTTCTGCAGCGTCTCCTGCTCGTCGATGCTGAGGTCGAGCGATACGCCGTCGCGGCCGAACCGGATCTCGACGCCGTGCGAGCCGATGAGCAGCGCATCCGGATCGGCCTCCGTCACGATCTCGAGGCTCGACAGCGGTCGGCCGGAGATGTACGCGACCCAGGTGTTCGGCAGGGCTTCGAGCCTGTCGAGCGCCTCCTTGGCCTGCGGGAGCATCCTGGCCGCTTTGGGACGGTCGACGAACGGCGCGAGCGTGCCGTCGAAGTCGAGGGCGAGGAGGACGCGCTCCTCCGACGCGAACGCGCGGAGGGCGTCGACGAGGGCGACGGCGGAGGCGGACGGTGTTGCGGGGGCTGTCTCTGTCATGCTTCTTTCTCAGGTGATACTGCGGCTGGGTACGCGCCGGTCAGCGACGGTTGACGGGCGGGTTCTGCAACGGGTGGTCTCCGTGCGCGCTGCGCGTCAGAGCATCCAGGAAGGATGCGGACCACTTGGCCACGTCGTTGGTGAGGACGCGCTTGCGCAGGGCGCGCATCCTGCGTGTCCTCTCCCTCCTCGGCATCGCGATCGCCTGCTGGATGGTCTCCTTCAGCCCCTCGATGTCGTGCGGGTTGATGAGGAGCGCCTGGCGCAGTTCGTCCGACGCCCCGGCGAACTCGCTGAGCACCAGCACGCCGTCGTCGTCCGCGCGGGTGGCGACGTACTCCTTGGCGACCAGGTTCATCCCGTCGCGGAGGGCGGTGACGAGCATCACGTCCGCCGCGAGGTAGAGGGCGACCATCTCCTCGCGCGGGTAGCCGTGGTGCAGGTAGGCAATCGCGGTGTGGCCGAGGGTGGAGTAGTCGCCGTTGATGCGGCCGACGGTCA
Organism: Leifsonia sp. NCR5; assembly: GCF_002105485.1. NCBI lineage: Bacteria > Bacillati > Actinomycetota > Actinomycetes > Micrococcales > Microbacteriaceae > Leifsonia > Leifsonia sp. NCR5. The sequence goes on along the minus strand of NZ_NCSR01000017.1, from coordinate 4,881 downwards.
GCTCGATCTCGTCGCGGAGCTGCATGTACGTCTCGACGCGCTCGCGGCTGGGGCTGGCGACCTGCACGAGCGTGACGTGCTCCGAGTCGAGCTTGCCTTCGGCGAGGAGTTCGCCGAACGCCTTGAGCCTGTGCCCGATGCCCTTGGTGTAGTCGAGCCGGTCGACGCCGAGCAGGATCTTCTCCGGGTTGCCGAGCTCTTCCCTGATCTGCCTGGCGCGCTCCTGGATCTCCGGCCGCTTCGCCAGCTCCTGGTACCGCTCGGCGTCGATCGAGATCGGGAACTGCCTGGCGAGGACGGTGCGGGCCAGTCCCCCGTGCTTGTTGGTGGTCACGTGCCGGTGCGACCCGGCATCCGGATCGTCGGTGTCGATCGGCACCTCGATGATCGGGCCGCGCGTCTCGTAGCCTTTCAGGCGCCGGACGGCGCGGGAGAAGTTGCCGGCGTCCGCGACGCGCTGGAAGCCGATCACGTCCGCGCCGAGCAGGCCGTCGATGATCTGCCTGCGCCACGGCAGCTGGGAGTAGATGCCGTACGGCGGGAACGGGATGTGGTTGAAGAACCCGATCACGAGGTCGGGGCGCTGCGCCCTCAGCATGGCGGGGACGAGCTGCAGCTGGTAGTCGTGCACCCACACCACGGCGCCCTTCGCCGACACGGCGGCGGCGGCATCGGCGAAGCGCTGGTTGACCTTCACGTAGGTGTCCCACCACTCGCGGTGGAAGCTCGGCTGCGCGATCACGTCGTGGTAGAGCGGCCAGAGGGTGTCGTTGGAGAAGCCCTCGTAGTACTCCTGCAGATCCTGCTCGCTGAGGCGCACGGGCAGGATGTTGATGCCGTCCGCCTCGAACGGGTCGATGTCCTCGTCCGCGACGCCCGCCCAGCCGATCCAGACGCCGTCCTCCGCCCGCATGACGGGCTCCAGAGCGGCGACGAGTCCCCCGGGAGACGGCCGCCAGCTGGCCGTTCCGTCGTCGTCGGTGACCCGGTCGACGGGGAGTCTGTTGGAGACGATGACGAGATCGTACGTCTCGGTGTCCGTCGTCGTTTCCGTGCTGGTGGAGGAGGTTCGGTGGGGTGAGATGGTGTGTCCAATCCGTCGGGTCGCGGCCATTGCGCACTGTATGCCAGGGTACCAGCGTGTTCTAGCCCTCCCCAGGGGCGGCGGCCCGGCGGCGGGCCAGCGGCGGCGGCGCGGCTCGCGTTCGCGCGGCGGTCATGCTGCGTTCAGCGCGCGTGGGTACAGTGTCGCGCGTGATGCGAATCGGCATGAGCACGTCGTGCGTCTACCCGCTGGCCGTCGAGCACGGTTTCCGTCTGGCGGCCGAGGCGGGCTTCGACGGCGTCGAGGTGATGGTCACCCGCGACGAGACCACCCAGTCCCCGGATGCGCTGCTCGCCCTCTCCGACAGCTACCGGATGCCCATCCTCTCCATCCACGCGCCCGTGCTGCTCCTGACGCACTTCGTCTGGGGCCGCGACCCGCGCGTGAAGCTGGAGAAGTCGGCCGAGCTGGCGGCGGAGGTCGGCGCGGACACGGTGGTCGTGCATCCACCGTTCCGCTGGCAGTCCGGCTACGCGGAGGACTTCCTGGCGATCGTCCGCGAGACCGCCGACGCGAGCGGCGTCAGCATCGCGGTGGAGAACATGTTCCCGTGGAAGCTGGCAGGCCGTGCGCTCGCCGCGTACTCCCCCGGCTGGAACCCGGCGGCGATGGACTGCGACGCGGTCACGCTCGACTTCTCGCACGCGGCACTGAGCGGCGTCGACTCCCTCGCCCTGGCCACCGAACTCGGCGACCGTCTGCGCCACGTCCACCTCTGCGACGGGTCGGGCCCGCTCGACGAGAACCGCGTGTTCGACGAGCACCTCCTCCCCGGCCACGGCGGCGAACCGGTCGCCGAGGTGCTGAGGATGCTCGCCGGCCGCCGCTGGTCGGGCAGCATCGTCGCCGAGGTCAACACCCGCAAGGCACGCACCGACGACGAACGCCTCGGGATGCTCCGCGAGACCGCCGCGTTCGCCCGCGAGCACACGGGGTCGGCTACTGCGCCTTCCCCAGCGTCCTGACGAGCGCCCGCGCGTACTCGCGGTATCCGGCGGCCGTCGGGTGGAAGGCGGCGAACCCCGAAGTGTTGACCCACGGGTTCTTGTTGCCGATGCCGTGTCCCTCGAAGTCGACGCCGACGAACGTCATCGGCACGCCTTTCGCCCTCTGCTCGTCGACCGCGGTGCGGATGACCTCGTTGAGGCCGATGGTCGCCGCGTTGATGGCGGCGGCCATCCCGAAGTCCGGGGCGTTGGGGTCGGAGGCGTCGTACATGACCGCGTAGCCGGTGACGACGATGCGCGCGTTCGGCGCGGCCTTCGCGACCGCCGCGTAGACCGCATCCAGCCGGTCGGGAAGCACGTTCAGCAGGGAGAGCGCGCTCGACAGCTCGTTGCGGCACGGGATGGCCTTGCCCGCCGCACAGTCGGACGCGATGTCCGCGACGCCGAGGTCGTTCCCTCCGATGCTGAGGGTGACGAGGTCGGTGCGGTCGTCGAGCGCGATCAGCTGCCGCTTGAGCAGATCGGACGTGGTGGCGCCGCTGCACGACGCATTCGCGATCAGGTCGACGCCGGACTCCTCGGCGAACACGTCCGGGTAGCTCTTCATACTGCTCACGCACTTGCCCGTCTCGCCGCCCGCGCCCATCCCGGCCGCGAACGAGTCGCCGAGCGCGACATAGCGGGTCTCCGGGGTGAGCGGCTCATCCGGGAACGGGTCGACGGTGGGCGTGGGCGTCGGCGTCTCGCGCGCGGCGACGGGGCGTCCGTCCTGGGAGTCGTGACGCGCGTTCGAGGTCGCCGACCACGCGAAGGCCGCTGCGCCGGCGAGCACACCGACGACGACCACGGCGATGATCGGGATGACGATGGCTCTGCGTCGCATCCGATCAACGTTACCTGCGCATCCTTGGCGCCCGCTCGACGTCCGCCGTGGCTGGGCTCAGTGTGCGCTGTGCCTCACACCCGCTCGGTCAGCGCCAGCAGCACCGCGGGCACGCTGGCCGACAGGCGCTCCGAGAAGGCGCGCTCGTCTCCGGTGAGGAGCGCCCTGGCCTCGGCGTTCGCGCAGAGTTCGGCGATCACGCGCACCGCTTCCTCCGGCGCGATGGTGAAGCGGCGGTGGGCCGTCTCGAGTGCTGCCTCGACGATCTCGGTGAGTTCGGAGAAGAAGCCGTCCTGGTAGCGCACGAAGTCGGCTGCGATGGCGGGGTCGCGCATCGCGAGGAGCAGGAACTCGGACTGGACGAGCCACCAGCGACGGTCGTCGGACTGCAGTTCGAGCACCTTGGCGACGATGTCGACCACGTCGTCGTCTCCGATGGTCCTGCCGTCGCCGACCTTGGGCGCCAGGTACTGGGCGACGCCGGCGTTCAGCTGTTCGATGCGCATGGTCTTCTCGCGCTCCATCAGCGCGAAGAAGAGCTCCTCCTTGGTGGAGAAGTTGGAGTAGAAGGCGCCGCGGGTGAAGCCGGCCGCCTCGGTGATCATTTCGACGCTGGCCGCGTGGACGCCGTGCTCGGCGAAGATGTCGAAGGCCGCGTCGAGCAGGCGGGAGCGGGTCTTCTGGCGGCGCGCCGACTCGGCCGGCGCTTCGTCTCTGAGAGCTGTCGTTTCCAAGCTGAAACCTTCCTGAATCGAGTTCCAGATACACGAGTGTATCGGATACATTCGGGTATCGGATACAACGGTGTATCGAACCCCCGTACTGGATCTGTAGCCGATTATGTAGGAGAACGCGTGTCCTCGATTCTGTATTCGATCGGCCGCTGGGCGTTTCGTGCCCGCAAGCTCGTCGTCTCCCTGTGGATCGTCCTCCTCGTCGCCCTCGGCGGCGGTGCCGTGCTCTTCAACCAGGGCACGGACAACTCGTTCAGCATCCCCGGCACGGAGTCGCAGGAAGCCCTCGACACCCTCAGCCGCACGTTCCCGCAGGTCAGCGGCACGTCGGCGCAGCTCGTCGTCGTCGCTCCGAAGGGCGAGACGGTCACCGACGCGTCCGTGAAGCAGCCCGTCGACGCCGCCGTGACCGACCTCGCGAAGCTCGACGGCGTCGCGGGCGTCACCTCCCCGTACAGCAAGCAGGTGAAGGGCTCCATCTCCGACGACGGGTCCGCCGCCATCGTCACCGTGCAGCTGAAGGGCCAGATCACCACCGTTCCCGCCGAGACCAAGACGGCACTCCAGAATGCGGGGGCCGACCTCCAGAAACAGCTTCCGGATGGGTCCCAGGTCGCCGTGGGCGGGCAGCTGTTCTCGCAGAGCCTGCCGACACTCAGCGTCACGGAGCTGCTCGGCGTGGGCATCGCCCTCGTCGTCCTGATCCTCACCTTCGGGTCGTTCCTGGCGGCGGGAATGCCGCTCCTCACCGCGCTGCTCGGCGTCGGGCTGTCGATGGCGCTCATTTTCATCGCGACGCTGTTCGGGCCGATCTCCTCGACGACGCCGCTGCTCGCCCTCATGCTGGGGCTCGCGGTCGGGATCGACTACTCGCTGTTCATCATCTCCCGGCATCAGAGTCAGCTGAAGGCCGGCGTCGATCCGGAGGAGTCCGCCGCCCGCTCGGTCGCGACGGCGGGGTCCGCGGTGCTGTTCGCCGGGATCACGGTCATCATCGCGCTCGTCGGGCTGTCGGTGGCGAACATCCCGTTCCTGACGACGATGGGCATCGCGGCGTCGGCGGCGGTCGCCATCGCGGTGCTGATCTCGCTGTCGCTCACCCCCGCTCTGCTCGGCTTCGCGGGAGCGCGGATCACGCCGGGACGGCGCGCGGCGAAGCGGGCGGCGCGGCGCGCTGCGAAGGCGGCGGGGGCATCCGGGGCGGCGGGCGCA
>NZ_NCSR01000016.1:0-97478 GCF_002105485.1 Leifsonia sp. NCR5 | reverse complement strand
GTGCTGGGGGAGGGGGAAGTCTGTGGAGTCATAGCGGGTCGGGGGATCGCGAAGGGACCACGATAGCAACGGCTCCTGACAGTCGTTGCCGCTTCCGTAGAATCGAGGTGTGGAAGACCAGTCGACGACCCGATTCCGCCTCGATATCGCGTACCAGGGCACCGATTTCAACGGCTGGGGACGGCAGCCGGGGCTGCGGACGGTGCAGGGAGAGATCGAGGCGGCGTTCGCGACGATCTTCCGGAGGCACGGCGACGCCCCGACGCTCACCGTCGCCGGGCGCACGGACGCCGGCGTGCACGCGACCGGCCAGGTCGCCCACGTCGACCTGACGGATGCGCAGGTCGCGAGCCTGCAGCGCCGCAGGGGCACGCACCAGCAGTTCCCGCTCGGCGAGGCACTGCGGAGACGCGTCAACGGCGTGCTCGGCCCCGTCGCCGACGTCATCCTGACCGGGGTGACCGTCGCACCCGAGGGCTTCGACGCGCGCTTCTCGGCCATCTGGCGTCGCTACGAGTACCGGGTCGCCGACGCCGTCGCCCTCCACGACCCGCTGCAGCGGCACCGCACGGCGTGGGTCTCGGCGGAGCTCGACGTCGAGGCGATGGATGCGGCCGCGCTCGGCCTGCTCGGACTCCACGACTTCGCCAGCTACTGCAAACCCCGCGACGGGGCGACGACCATCCGGACGCTGCAGAGTTTCGGCTGGACCAAGGACGACGACGGCGTGCTGGTCGCAGAGGTGAAAGCCGACGCGTTCTGCCACAGCATGGTGCGCGCCCTGGTCGGAGCGTGCGTCGCGGTCGGCGAGGGCAGGCTGGCGGCGGAGGAACTGATCGCGCTGCGCGACGACCGGCAGCGCACCAACGCGTTCAAGGTGATGCCGGCGCGAGGCCTGACGCTGAAACAGGTCGGCTACCCGGACGACGTGGGGCTCGCGCTCCGCGCGCTGCAGACCAGGGCGATGCGGACGCTGTAGGCCCGGCCCCTGCATCCACAGCGCTGTCGTCCCGGCTCAGCGCACCAGCCCGTTCTCGTACGCGAACGCGACCAGCTGCACCCGCGATGCCAGGCCGAGCTTGGCGAGGATGCTGCGCATGTGGCTCTTCACGGTGGCCTCGCTGATGAACGCGGTCTGTCCCACCTCCGCGTTGCTCAGGCCGCGGGCGGCGAGCAGGAAGACCTCCCTCTCCCGCACGGACAGGTCGGCGATCGCATCCGGGGCCGGTGGCCGCCGATGGGCGCCGAACAACTCGGCAGCGTCTTTCGGCGCGATCACCGCGTGACCGGCGGCGACGGTCCGGATCGCGGCGAGGACGAACTCGGGCGTCGTGTCCTTCATGATGAAGCCGGATGCTCCGGCGCGCAGGGCGCGGGCGACGGCCTCGTCGCGCTGGAACGTGGTGAGCACGATGATCTTCGGAGCGTCGTCCGCCGTCGACCCCGACAGGATGCGCTCTGTCGCGGCGATGCCGTCGAGCAGCGGCATCCGCACATCCATCAGCACCACCTCCGGTCGTTCGCGCTCGACGAGGTCGACGGCGGCCATCCCGTCGTGCGCCGACCCGGTGAACTCCAGGTCGGCCTGCGACTCGATCAGCATGGCGAGCCCGGAGCAGAACAGCACCTGGTCGTCGACCACCGCCACCCGGATCGCGCTCACGACGCCTGCTCCAGGGGAGCGGTGGGGATGAACGCCGCGACCACGTAGCCGCCGGGCACCTCGTCGTCCTCTCCCGCTGTGAGCCAGCCGCCGGCGAGCCTGGCGCGCTCGTGCATCCCGTACAGTCCGCGCGACGTTGTGGTCTGCTGCGGACGTTCGGTCGCCGTGCCGCTGGACGAGACGGCGATGGAGAGCCCCTGGCCGCGCCAGTCCAGCGAGATGCACGCGGACGGCTCCGCTCCGGCGTGCTTGAGCGCGTTCGTGAGGCTCTCCTGCACGATGCGGTAGACGGCGAGCTGCTGGGTGCCGGTGAGGTGCTCCCTCTCTCCGAACTCCTCGAGCTGCACGTCGAGCCCCGCTGTGCGCATCCGGTCGACCAGTTCGTCGATGTCGTCGACGGTCGGAGTCGAGTGCCCGACGGGGTCGGCGACGAGGGTCTGGATGAGCATCCGCACCTCGGTCAGCGACGTGCGCGCCGACGCTGCGATGTTCTCCAGCGACTCGGCGACCGCCTCCGGACGTGCGGGGGCGACGAAGCGCGCGCCGTCGGCCTGGGCGATGATCACCGAGAGGGAGTGCGCCATGATGTCGTGCACATCCTGGGCGATGCGGTCGCGCTCCTGCGACACCAGCAGGTCGACCTCCGCGCTGTGCAGCTCGTCCGTCGTCTTGGCGAGGAGCGCGTCGCTGTGCAGCTTCTGCTGCCACGCGCGACCGAAGAAGCCGAGGAGCCACGCGCCGACGGCCAGCAGGATCGCGACGGCGAACAGGATCACCCGGTTGACCACGATCGTGCCGACGTTGCCGTTCGTGTCTCCGAACGGGCCGTACCAGTCGAGCCGTGGCCCGGAGATGAGCAGCCCGGCGACCGCGACGGCGAGCCCCAGCGCGAACGCGAACGACAGCGGGCGCCACCGATCCCGGATGCTCGCGCTCACGCCAACGATCACCACCAGGTAGCCGAACGAGATCGGCCAGTCGGTGGACGAGAAGGCGCCAGCGGGGACGAGCAGCTGGCCGATCACCACTGCGGTGCAGACCGCCATCGCGACCATCGGCCAGATCCGCGCCACGGCGATGGCGAACGCGACGCCGAGCAGCGCCGCCCACCAGGGGAGGGCGCTGCGCAGGAATCCGGGAAGGATCTGATGCCGCCCGACCTCGGCGAATGCCCAGAACAGGAAGAAGGCGACGGCGACCACGGGCTCGATGTACCGCTGAGCGTGGGGGAGGAGCTTGACCATGCCGATCACGCTAGAGTGCCGGGACCGTCGCCGCACGGTTTCTGCCCCGAATTCAGCCCTGGGGCTGAGCCCGTCCCGCCCACGGTTTGACCGGCATCCCGCCTGTCGCGTACTATTGATCTTTGGTGTCCGCGCCTCTGCGGTGCGACACGCGAACGTGAGCCCTCCGAAGGGCAGGTTCCCTCCTCATCAGGAGCGGAACAGCCAGGGAGTGGGATTCACGAACACCTCCGTTCGATACAGAAAGCAGCCACTACTGTGACGCGCACTTACACCCCGAAGGCAGACGAGATCCAGCGCGACTGGGTCATCATCGACGCGACTGACGTCGTGCTCGGCCGTCTCGCCAGCCACACCGCCGCTCTCCTCCGTGGAAAGCACAAGGCGACCTTCGCCCCGCACATGGACTCCGGCGACTTCGTCATCATCGTCAACGCGGACAAGGTCGCCCTCACCGGCGCCAAGGCTGCGCAGAAGAAGGCGTACCGCCACTCCGGTTACCCGGGCGGCCTCACCGCCGTGACGTACGCCGAGCTCCTCGAGAAGAACCCGATCCGCGCTGTGGAGAAGGCCGTCCGCGGAATGCTCCCGAAGAACTCGATCGGCCGCGCCCAGCTCCGCAAGCTGAAGGTCTACACGGGCAGCGAGCACCCGCACGCCGCCCAGCAGCCGAAGCCGTACACCCTCGGCCAGGTCGCTCAGTAAGCGACCGACAGACCTTTCAGACTCAGAGATAAAGGATTATCACCATCGTGGCGAAGATCGCAGACAGCATCGAGTCGGCCCAGGCCGACAACGTCGAGTCCTACTCGACCGAGACCCCGGCCTCCGAGGCCCCCCAGACGCAGCGCCCCGTCCTCACCGTTCCCGGTGCGGCCGTCGGCCGTCGCAAGCAGGCCATCGCCCGCGCGCGCCTCGTCCCGGGCTCCGGCACCATCACGGTCAACGGCCGTGAGTTCGCCGACTACTTCCCGAACAAGCTGCACCAGCAGCTGATCACCGACCCGTTCAAGGTCCTCGACCTCATCGGCGGCTACGACGTCGTCGCACGCATCACCGGCGGTGGCCCTTCCGGCCAGGCCGGCGCGCTGCGTCTCGCGATCGCTCGTGCCCTCAACGAGATCGACCGCGACAACAACCGTCCCACCCTGAAGAAGGCCGGCTTCCTCACTCGTGACGCTCGCGTCATCGAGCGCAAGAAGGCCGGTCTCAAGAAGGCCCGCAAGGCGTCGCAGTTCTCCAAGCGCTAAGCGTCGAGAGCGCTTAGGCTTCGGTTCATGCCACGCCTCTTCGGTACCGACGGAGTCCGCGGACTCGCAAACGGTAGTCTCACCGCCGACCTCGCGCTCGGCCTTGCTCAGGCAGCTGCTGCTGTCCTGACGCAAGGCCGCAGCGCCGAGGCGCGGCGTGCCGCGGGCAAGCGCCCGACGGCGATCGTCGCCCGTGACCCTCGCGTCTCGGGCGAGTTCATCTCTGCGGCCGTGTCCGCCGGGCTCGCCAGCTCCGGTGTCGACGTGTACGACGCCGGGGTCATCCCGACGCCTGCCGCGGCGTTCCTGATCGCGGACTTCGACGCCGACTTCGGCGTCATGGTGTCCGCGTCCCACAACCCTGCGCCGGACAACGGCATCAAGATCTTCGCCCGCGGAGGCACCAAGCTCCCGGATGTGGTCGAGAACCGCATCGAGGAGCACCTCTCCCTCGAGAAGCTCGCCCCGACCGGTGCCGGCGTCGGGCGCATCCGCCGCTTCGCAGACGCCGAGGACCGCTACGTCCTGCACCTGCTCGGCAGCCTCCCGCACCGCCTCGACGGCATCCACGTCGTGCTCGACTGCGCCCACGGCGCGGCGGCCGGCGTCTCGCCCGAGGTGTTCACGGACGCGGGAGCCCGCGTCACCGTCATCGGCGACTCGCCGGACGGCATGAACATCAACGACGGTGTCGGTTCGACCCACCTCGACAACCTGGCTGCGGCGGTCCTCGCGGCCGGCGCGGACGTCGGCATCGCCCACGACGGAGACGCAGACCGGTGCCTCGCGATCGACGCGAACGGCAACGTCGTCGACGGCGACCAGATCATGGCGATCCTCGCCCTCGGCATGAAGGAGCGCGGCAAGCTGCGCGACAACACGCTCGTGGCGACGGTGATGAGCAACCTCGGGCTCAAGCTCGCGATGCGCGACAACGGCATCCGGATGGTCGAGACGGCGGTCGGCGACCGGTACGTGCTCGAAGAGATGAACCAGAACGACTACTCGCTCGGCGGCGAGCAGTCCGGGCACGTCATCATGCGCGAGTTCGCCACGACCGGCGACGGCATTCTGACCGGGCTGCACCTGCTCAGCGAGATGGCGCGTCAGCGCAAGTCGCTGGCCGAGCTCGCCCAGGTCATGACGGTGTACCCGCAGGTGATGGTGAACGTGAAGAACGTTGACCACCACGCCGTGCACACCGACGACGGCCTCAAGGCGGCCGTGCAGACCGCGGAGGCGGCCCTCGGGGACACCGGACGGGTGCTGCTGCGTCCGTCGGGCACCGAGCCCCTCGTGCGCGTCATGGTCGAGGCGGCGGACATCCACACGGCGGAACGCCTGGCGGAGGAACTCGCCACGGTCGTCCGCGAACGGCTGTCCTTCTAGCCGGTTCGCGTTTCTAGCGGGTTCGGCGGCCGCGGGCTTCGAGGAAGTCCGCGGCCGTGAACACGCTCTCGGACGGCGGAAGCATGTCCAGGCCGCTGAGGCCGGACGTGAGCGCGCCGAGGTCGACGCCGAGCACGGTGGCCACCTGCACCAGCGTCTCGAGCGTCGGGTTGCTCTGGCCGCGCTCCAGCTTGCCGTAGTTGGCGACGTCCATCCCGGCGAGGTGCGCGATGTCGCTCTGCGGCAGGCCGAAGGTGAGGCGCGCATCCCGGATGCGGTCGCCGATGATCCCTGCGGCGTTCGAGCGCTGTTCTGGCACGGTGTCCTCCGGTCGGCTCAGTGGCCGCCGTCCGCCTTTCTGGATGCGATGAAGTCGGCGACGGAGTATGCGCGCGTGCGCTTCGGCAGCAGCTCGTCGCCGTACAGGCCCTTCAGCAGGTCGCCGGGGTCGACATTGAGCGCGGTCGCGAGGCGCACGATCGTGTGCAGTTCGGCGTTCGCCTCTCCGCGCTCGATCCGTCCGTAGTTCGTGGAGTGCATGTCGGCGAGGTGCGCAGCGTCCTCCTGGCTGAGGCCGAGGGCGATTCTGGCCGCGCGGACGCGTACGCCGAACAGCTCGGCGGCGCGGGAGTGTGGGGCGGCCATACCCCATGATGGAATCACACGCGCTTTGAATACCAGAGCGTAGAAACGGTGGTGATGAACACCTGAGGCATTTACGCCCGGGTCAGAGTTTGCGCAGCAGCACGGAGCTCACCGCGTGGTCGGCGCCCTTGCGCAGCACCAGCTTGGCGCGCGAGCGCGTCGGCCGGATGTTCTGGGTGAGGTTCGGCTCGTTGATCGACTCCCAGATGCTGGATGCACGCGCCCTCGCCTGCTCCTCGGTGAGTTGCGAGAAGCGGTGGAAGTACGACTTGGGGTTGGCGAACGCGCCCCGCTGCAGCTTGAGGAACCGCTCCTGGTACCAGTTGGCGATGTCGCGGGTGCGGGCATCCACGTAGACGGAGAAGTCGAAGAGGTCACTGACGGCGAGCTGGTTGCCTCCCCCTGCCGGCTGCAGCACGTTGAGCCCCTCGACGATGAGCACATCCGGCCGCCGCACCACGATCTCGGCGTCGGGGACGATGTCGTAGCTGAGGTGGGAGTAGAACGGCGCCCGCACCTCGGCGGCCCCGCTCTTGACGGCGGTGACGAAGCGCAGCAGCGCCTTGCGGTCGTAGGACTCCGGGAAGCCTTTGCGCTCCATCAGGCCGCGGCGCTCCAGCTCGGCGTTGGGCAGCAGGAAGCCGTCCGTGGTGACGAGCTCGACGCGCGGGGTGTCGTCCCAGCGGGACAGCAGTTCGCGCATCAGGCGGGCGATCGTCGACTTGCCGACGGCCACGGAACCGGCGACGCCGATGACGAACGGCGTGCTCGCCGCCCGCTCCCCGAGGAACTGGCTGGTCACCCTGTGCAGCTGCTTCGCGCCTCCGACGTAGAGGTTCAGGAGGCGGCTGAGTGGCAGGTAGACCTCTTCGACCTCGCGCATGTCGAGCGGATCGCCGAGGCCGCGCAGCTGCACGATCTCGGTTTCTTTGAGCGGGAGGCGGGTGCTCTGGGCGAGGTCGGCCCAGTCGGCTCTGCTCAGCTCGACGAACGGGGACGAGTCGCCGTTGCCTGTGGATACGCCCTGTGCTGCGCCGTTCACCGCCATAGGCGACAAGTCTAGGGTGTCGCGCCAGGCTAAAATCGGCAGCATGTGTGGAATCGTGGGGTACGTCGGTACCGACAAGAGTGTTGAGGTCCTGCTCGGCGGCCTGAAGCGTCTGGAGTACCGCGGGTACGACTCGGCGGGTATCGCCGTGATCGGCCCGGACGGTCAGTTGGGCACAGCGAAGAAGGCCGGCAAGCTGTCCGCGCTCGCCGACGAACTGGATGCGCACCCCATCCCGAACGGCGGAACGGGCATCGGCCACACCCGCTGGGCGACGCACGGCGGCCCGACCGACCGCAACGCGCACCCGCACCTCGGAGACGACGGCAAGCTCGCCGTCATCCACAACGGCATCATCGAGAACTTCGCCACGCTGCGCGACGAACTGCTCGCCGACGGCTTCACCTTCGAGTCGGAGACCGACACCGAGGTCGCCGCTGTGCTCCTCGGCCGCGAGTACCGCAGGACGGGTGACCTGAACGAGGCGTTCCAGCGCGTCGTCTCGCGCTTGGAGGGCGCGTTCACCCTGCTCGCCCTGCACAAGGACCAGCCGCACGTCGTGGTCGGCGCCCGCCGCAACTCGCCCCTCGTGATCGGTCTGGGCGACGGAGAGAACTTCCTCGGCTCCGACGTCGCCGCCTTCGTCGAGCACACCCGCAACGCGCTGGCAATCGGCCAGGACCAGATCGTGACCATCACCCCGGATGCGGTCACCGTCACCGACTTCTCCGGCGCTCCGGTCGAGGTCGAGCCGTTCGAGATCGCCTGGGACGCCTCCGCCGCAGAGAAGGGCGGCTGGTCGTCGTTCATGGCGAAGGAGATCGCCGAGGAGCCGGACGCCGTCGCCAACACCCTGCGCGGCCGTCTGGTCGACGGAACGGTGCACATCCCGGAGCTGGACGTGCTCGGCGACGACAAGCTCGCCACCATCGACCGCATCACGATCATCGCCTGCGGGACGGCGGCCTACGCCGGTCTGGTGGGCAGCTACGCCATCGAGAAGTGGGCGCGCGTCCCCGTCACGGTCGAGCTGAGCCACGAGTTCCGCTACCGCGAGCCGGTCATCACCGACGGAACGCTGGTCATCTCGATCAGCCAGTCCGGCGAGACCATGGACACGCTGATGGCCGTCAAGTACGCCCGCGAGGCCGGCGCGACCGCCATCTCGGTCTGCAACACGCAGGGTGCGACCATCCCGCGCGAGTCGGACGCCGCGCTCTACACGCACGCCGGCCCAGAGGTCGCCGTCGCGTCGACCAAGGCGTTCGTCGCCCAGATCACGGCGCTCTACCTGTTCGGCCTGCACCTGGCCCGCGTGCGCGGCACACTGTCCGAGGCCCAGCAGCACGACGCCATCGACGAGCTGCAGGCCGTTCCGGAGAAGATCGCCTCCGTGCTCGAGTCGCACGACACCATCGCCCAGCTGGCCAGGTGGATGTCCGACACCCGCTCGGTGCTCTTCCTCGGCCGTCACGTCGGATACCCGATCGCCCTCGAGGGTGCGCTCAAGCTCAAGGAGCTGGCGTACATCCACGCGGAGGGCTTCGCGGCCGGCGAGCTGAAGCACGGCCCGATCGCGCTCATCGAGCCCGGTCAGCCGGTGTTCGTCGTCGTCCCCAGCCCACGCTGGTCGGACGAGATGCACAAGAAGGTTGTCTCGAACATCCAGGAGATCCGCGCCCGTGGCGCCCGCGTCATCGCGATCGCCGAAGCAGGCGACGCCGCCGTCCTCCCGTTCGCCGACGAGGTCATCCGCATCCCGCTGGCCGCACCGCTGTTCGAGCCGCTGCTGGCCGTCGTTCCGCTGCAGATCTTCGCCATGGAGCTGTCGGCGGCGAAGGGACTCGACGTGGACCAGCCGCGCAACCTGGCCAAGTCCGTCACCGTCGAGTAGCCGGACAGCCGTGATCGCCGGGATCGGGGTCGACGTCGTCGACCTGGAACGCTTCGCCCGCTCGTTGGAGAGGACGCCGCGCCTGCGCGAACGGCTCTTCACCGAGGCGGAGCGTGGACTTCCCGTGCACTCGCTCGCCGCGCGCTTCGCGGCCAAGGAGGCGCTCATCAAGGCACTCGGTGGCTCGGAGGGGGTGCGCTGGCACGACATGGAGATCGTGTCGGACGACGACCGCAATCCGGGGTTCGTGCTGCACAACGTCGTCGAGCGGGATGTGCGTGACCGGGGGATCGCGCACATCCACGTGACGATGTCGCACGATGCCGGTGTTGCAACGGCGTTCGTCGTGACGGAGAGGGAGAAGTGACCATCGGGCATCCTGCCGGAGAACGGGCGGACTTCCGCGAGGCGGTGATCGACCTGGGCGCGCTCGCCGCCAACGTCGCCCACCTGCGCGAGCTGGTCGGCACGGAGCACGTGATGGCGGTGGTCAAGGCGAACGCGTACGGTCACGGCGCCGTCGAGTGCGCGCGTGCCGCGCTCGCCGGGGGAGCGGACTGGCTCGGTGTCGCCGACCTGACGGAGGCGCTGCAGTTGCGGGATGCGGGCATCGACGCTCCGCTGCTGGCCTGGCTGCACGATCCGGAGGTGGACTTCGCGCCGGCCATCGCGGCCGGGGTCGACATCGGCGTCTCGTCGGTGGAGCAGCTGGAGGCGGTCGCCGCAGCCCGCAGGTCCCTCGTGGAACGCGGTGAGCTGCACGGCCAGGCGTTCGTGCAGCTGAAGCTCGAGACGGGGCTCAGCCGCAACGGGATCTCCGAACCGCAGTGGGATGCCGCGTTCGCCAGGGCACGCGCGCTGGAGCAGGCGGGTGACATCGTCGTGCGAGGCATCTTCAGTCACGTCTCGAACGCGTCTCCCGACGACGATCGCGCCGCTGTCGCCGTGTACAGCAGGGGCCTCGACCGGGCGGCGGCCGCCGGGCTCACGCCCGAGCTGCGGCACCTCGCCGCGTCCGCCGCTGCCCTGACCATCCCGGATGCCCGGTTCAACCTGGTGCGTCTCGGCGTCACAATCTACGGTCTGTCGCCGCTCGCCGGCCGGTCGAGCGCCGACCTCGGGCTGCGTCCGGTGATGACGTTGTGCGGGAGCGTCGCCGCCGTGCGCCGCGTGCCGTCCGGCACCGGCGTCTCGTACGACTACACCTACCGCACCTCCGGTGACACCTCGCTGGCGCTCGTCCCGCTCGGCTATGCGGAGGGCATCCCCCGGCACGCGTCCAACCGGGCGCCAGTGTCGATCGGCGGGGCGACGTTCCGCGTCTCCGGCCGGATCGCGATGGACCAGTTCGTCGTCGACATCGACGATCACCCCGTGCAGGTCGGCGACCGGGTCGTGCTGTTCGGCGACCCGGCCACCGGTGTCCCCTCGGCCGACGACTGGGCAGAGGCGGCAGGCACCATCAACTACGAGATCGTGACGCGCATCGGAGCCAGGGTGCGCCGCCGCTACGTGGGAATGCCGTGACCGGTTACCTCTGGCCTCCCGCGACGCGCGTGGTGCCCACGGCGGCGGAGATGCACACGTTCGGCGTCGAGCTCTCCGCGATCCTGCACGCCGGCGACCTGGTCGTGCTGAGCGGTCCGCTCGGCGCAGGCAAGACCACGATGACCCGCGGGATCGGCGACGGGCTGCAGGTGCGCGGGCCGGTGACGAGCCCGACGTTCGTGCTGGCGAGGACGCATCCCAGTGTCGTCGGAGGCCCGCCCCTCGTGCACGTGGATGCGTACCGGCTCGGCAGCGCGCTGGAGCTCGACGACCTCGACATCGACTTCGCCCGCTCCGTCGTGGTGGTCGAGTGGGGCAGCGGGATGCTCGACGGGGTCGCGGAGTCGTGGCTCGAGGTGGAGATCGCGCGGCCGACGGGCGCTGCGGCGGCCGACGGGGATGATGGCGACGTGGAGGACGGCGAGGACGCCGAGCTCGACGCCGACGAGCCGCGCACCGTGACGGTGACCGGCTTCGGTCCGCGCTGGGCCGCGGCTGCCGCGCCGGAACCCGTTTAGGCTTGATCCATGCTTCTCGCCATCGACACCTCCGCCGGAACGAGTGTCGCCGTGGTCGACCGTGACCGCTGGATCATCGCCGAGCGCACCGAGGCGGACACGATGCGTCACGCCGAGGTCATCGGGGAGCTGATCGAGGCGGTCCTCGCGGAGTCCGGAGTGCCCGTGAGCGCACTGTCCGGCGTCGTCGCCGGGATGGGACCAGGGCCGTTCACCGGTCTGCGGGTCGGCATCGCCGCGGCGAAGGCGTTCGCGTTCGGAGCGGGCAAGCCCCTGGTCCCGGTGGTCAGCCACGACGCCGTCGCGTTCGAGCGCTCCCGCGCGGGCGCGACGGGCGACCTGCTGGTGGTCACCGACGCCCGGCGCAGGGAGCTCTACTGGTCGGCGTACTCCGGCACGGACGAGCACGGTCTCCCGATCCGGCTCGACGGGCCGGGGCTCACCAAGCCGGACGACCTGCCGCACGCGGGGATGGAGAGGTTCGACGCCTCCACGGTCTCCGCGGGAGCGCTCGGGATGATCGCCGAGCTGCGATTCGCGAACGGGCTGCCGTTCGACGCCGACGAGCCGCTTTACCTCCGCTCTCCGGACGTGACGCTCTCGAACGGTCCGAAGCGGGTGAGCGCGTGACCGCCTGGCAGCTCCGGCGTGCCACAGACGACGACGTGGATGCGATCATGCAGCTGGAGCGCGCGACGTTCGTCTCCGACGCCTGGTCGGAGCACTCGATGCGCTCGGAGGTGGCGAGCGCGAACGGGTACTACCTGGTGGCGTTCGAGCCGGAGCATCCGGAGCGCATCGACGGCTACGCGGGACTGCTAGCACCGCAGGGGGCCGGCGAGGGGGACATCCAGACCATCGCCGTCGCACCGCACGCGCGGCGCCGCGGGCTCGGCAGGGTGCTGATGCTCTCGCTGATCGGTGAGGCGAGGAAGCGTGGAGCACGCGAGGTGTTCCTCGAGGTGCGGGCGGACAACCCCGGAGCGCAGAGCCTGTACCGCGAGCTCGGTTTCGAGGAGATCGGCGTGCGGCCCCGCTACTACCAGCCGGACGGCGTCGACGCGATCGTCATGCGTCTCGCCGTCCCGACCCCGGAGACGACCACAGCATGACCACGAGCATGAACACGCGCGACCCGCTCGTTCTCGGCATCGAGACCTCCTGCGACGAGACCGGCATCGGCATCGTGCGCGGCACCAGGCTGCTCGCCAACACCATCGCGTCGTCGATGGACGAGCACGCCCGCTACGGCGGCGTCGTGCCCGAGGTCGCCGCGCGCGCCCACCTCGAAGCGCTCACCCCCACGCTCCGCACGGCGGTCGCCGACGCGGGCATCGAGCTGGCGGACATCGACGCCGTTGCGGTCACCAGCGGGCCGGGCCTGTCCGGCGCGCTCATGGTCGGCGTCGGGGCGGCGAAGGCGCTCGCGCTGTCGCTCGGCAAGCCGGTGTACGCCGTGAACCACCTGGTCGGCCACGTCGGGGCCGACCTGCTCGACGCCCACGGGGGCCAGGGCCACCCCGTCGAGCTGCCGACCATCGCGCTCCTCGTCTCCGGCGGCCACACCTCGCTGCTCCTGGTGCGCGACCTCGTCTCCGACGTCGAGCTGCTCGGCGAGACCATCGACGACGCGGCCGGCGAGGCGTTCGACAAGGTGGCACGCGTGCTCGGCCTGCCGTATCCGGGCGGCCCGCAGATCGACAGGGTCGCCGTCGACGGCGACCCGAAGGCGATCCGGTTCCCGCGCGGCCTCACCAAGCCGAAAGACCTGGAGCACCACCGCTACGACTTCTCGTTCTCCGGCCTCAAGACGGCGGTCGCCCGCTGGGTCGAGCAGAAGCAGGACGCCGGAGAGCCGGTTCCCGTCGCCGACGTCGCTGCATCGTTCCGCGAGGCCGTCGTGGATGTGCTGATCACGAAGGCGCTCGCCGCCTGCGCCGACCACGGCGTGCCGCGGCTGCTGCTCGGCGGAGGGGTCGTCGCGAACGCGCGGGTGCGTCAGGTGGCGCAGGAACGCGCGACGGCAGCCGGGGTCGCCCTGCGCATCCCGGACTTGTCGCTGTGCACGGACAACGGCGCAATGATCGCGGCGCTCGGCGCGCAGCTGATCATGGCGGGCCACGAGCCGAGCACCCTCGGATTCTCGGCGGACTCGACACTGCCGGTGACGGAGATCCAGGTCGCGGGCTGACGGTCGCGCCGCGGTACGGCGCGACGTGGTACCCGGGTGCCCAATCCTGTGCGAGCGCTCACGGTCGGGCATCCCGGTGGCTATGGTGGTGTGCAGGGGGAACCGACTGCAACGTCGTTGACACCCCTGTGCCCGCGCTGCCAGCATTGGCTGCGTTACAGCGATTTCTCAGGATTGAAGGAGAAGGGTCTCATGACCGATCCGAACGTGCCGGCGGAGCCGGTGGACCCCAACGCGCAGAACGGTGAAGCACCGTCCGGCGACGCACAGACCGGCGCCGTCCCGCCTGTTCCGCCCGAGGCCGCCCCCGCTGCGCCCGTGCCTCCCGCGCCGCCCGTGCCCCCGGCCGGATACGGTCAGCAGCCGCCGGCGCCCGGGCAGCCGTACGGCCAGCAGCAGGCATACGGCCAGCAGCCCCAGCAGCCGTACGGTCAGCAGCCGTACGGTCAGCAGCCGTATGGACAGCAGCAGCCGTACGGGCAGCAGCAGGCGTACGGCCAGCCGGCATACGGCCAGCCCGCCCCCGGATACGCGCAGCCGTACGCTGCTCCCGCCAAGTCGCCGACGCTGAGCATCCTGTCGATGGTCGGCGGCATCATCGGTGTCGTCCTCGGCTGGGTGTACGGCATCGGTTTCCCGTTCGGCGTCGCCGCGATCATCCTCGGCTTCATCGGCAAGAGGAAGGAGCCGGCGGCCAAGGGCTTCTGGCTCACCGGCATCATCACCGGTTTCGTCAGCGTGCTCTTCTCGCTGATCATCTGGATCATCATCATCATCGCGGTGATCGCGTTCAGCGCCTCGTACAACAACTACGGGTACTGATCGTCAGAGACTCCGGCGGCCGGGATGCGCGAAAGCGTGCCCCGGCCGTCGTCGTCTCCGCCGGTGGTCAGTGGATGCGTTCCACCAGCAGGGCGGTGTGCTTGCCCGCCACCCGCGTGAGCAGCAGCGTCGCGGACGCCTGACCGCTCAGGGACAGGCGCTTGCGCAGGGTCGCCGGGTCCACATCCACGCCGCGCTTCTTGATCTCCAGGGTGCCGATCCCGCGCTCCCGGAGCGTACGCTTCAGGTCGCGCTCGTTGAACGGGAGGGTGTCGACCACCCGGAAGCCGGTGGCGAATGGCGTCTCGGTCCTGGTGTCCGACGTGATGTACGCGATGCCGTCTGCGAGCATCCTGCCGTCGATGCTCCGCGCGAGGTCGCCGATCAGGCGGGCCCGGATGACGGAGCCGTCCGGTTCGTAGAGGTATTCGCCGAGCGCGCCGGTCTCTGCGTCGTCGCTGTCGGAGGCCGCCGTCAACTCGTCGGCAGCGTCTCCGCGGATGACGAGTGCTGCGCGGCCGACGCCGGGGCGCGCAAGCACGCCGAACCACAGGCCCATCTCGACCACCTGGCCGTCGACGGAGACCCACTGCGCCTCCGCCGTCGACGGGATGAGGTCGCGGTCGAGGCCGGGGCCGAGCTTCACGCCGAGCGAGCGGCCCGTCGCGAGCTCGAAGGCGAAGCCGAGGGACGGCGAGTACTCGTCCGGATCGGTGAGGCGGGAGGTCTGGCCGTGCCCCGCCGTGCGCCTGGCGGGGTCGAGGAAGACGCCGTCGAACGAGCGCAGGTCCACGTCCTCCGCCCTCCTGTGCTCCACGGTGGTGCCGGGGAACGGGGCGAGGTTGTAGCTGGCGATGGCCGCGGTGACCTCGTCGGCGTCGACGGCGAGCACGTCGATGTCGAGCGCGGAGATCGCGAGTGCGTCACCGCCGATGCCGCAGCCGAGGTCGGCCACGCGCTCGAGGCCGGCGGCCTGGAAGCGGCCGGCATGGCGTGCGGCGACCGGCAGCCGCGTCGCCTGCTCCAGCCCGGCCTCGGTGAACAGCATCCTGTCGGCGAACGGGCCGAACTTCGCTTTCGCCTTCGACCGCAGTTTCGCCTGGGTGAGGACGGCGGCGACGAGCCCGGGGGAGTGCCCGGCTTTGCGCAGGTCGCTGACCATCCGGAGCACATCCCGCTCGGAGTGGTACGGCGGCAGGGAATCGAGCAGCCGCAGCCCCTCGGTGGAGAGCAGCTCGACGAGTTCCGACCGATCCATGCCCCTCACGCTACCCTCTTGGCACTCACGTTGCGTGACTGCTAACGCACCCCCTAAACTCCTATTAGCACTCTCACTATGAGTTTGCTAACTCACGTCTTTGTTCACGCCTGTGTTTGTAGGAAAGAGGGTCAAACGTGTCGGTCTCCATCAAGCCGCTCGAGGATCGCATCGTCATCAAGCAGGTCGAGGCTGAGCAGACCACTGCATCTGGTCTGGTCATTCCTGACACTGCCAAGGAGAAGCCGCAGGAGGGTGAAGTCGTCGCCGTCGGCCCCGGCCGCATCGACGACAACGGCAACCGCGTTCCGCTCGACGTCGCCGTCGGCGACAAGGTCATCTACTCCAAGTACGGGGGAACCGAGGTCAAGTTCGGTGGCGAGGACTACCTCGTCCTCTCCGCTCGCGACGTTCTGGCCGTCGTCGTCCGCTGACGACCGGCTGTTCGAGGGCCCGGATGCGCACGCGCATCCGGGCCCTTTCGCGTCCCGGCGTCGGCAGCCCCGCGTAGGATCGCTCCGTGTCCCAGAGCGAAACCACCCCCGACCAGACCGTCACGGAGAAGCCGCTGTCCGAACATCGCCGCTCCGGACTCGTCTACGCCATCTCCGCATACGTGCTCTGGGGCATCCTGCCGATCTACTTCCTGTCGCTGGTGCCGGCGAGCGCGTGGGAGATCGTGGCGTGGCGGGTGCTGTTCTCCCTCGTGTTCTGTGCCATCCTGCTCACCGTCACCCGCAGCTGGCGGGTGTTCGGAGCGCTGCTGCTGAACAAGCGCGTCGTGTTCACGATGGGCGTCGCCGGCGCCCTCATCTACGTGAACTGGCAGACCTACGTGCTCGCGACGGTCAGCGGGCACGTCGTGGAGGCGGCGCTCGGCTACTTCATCAACCCGATCGTCACCGTGTTCCTCGGTGTTCTCGTGCAGCGCGAGAAGCTGCGGGTCGCGCAGTGGGTGGCGGTCGGCGTGAGCATCGTCGCCGTGGTCGTGCTGGCGATCGGCTACGGCTCGATGCCGTGGATCGCCCTCATCCTGGCGTTCTCGTTCGGGCTGTACGGCCTGATCAAGAAGCGCGTCGGCGGGGCGGTGGATGCGGTCTCCGGGCTCACCTTGGAGACCATGTGGCTGACGCCGGTCGCCATCGTGCAGCTGGTGGTGGTGGGCGCGACGGTCGGCATCACCATCGGCACCGTGAGCGTCTGGCACACGGTCGCGATGGCTGGCGCGGGCGTGATCACGGCCGTTCCCCTGCTGTTCTTCGCCGCCGCGTCACGGAGGCTGCCGCTGGTCTACATGGGGTTCATCCAGTACTTCGCGCCGTTCATCCAGTTCCTGGTGGGCGTCGTCGTGTTGCACGAGGCCATGCCACCCGAGCGCTGGTTCGGGTTCGCCATCGTCTGGCTGGCGCTGCTCATCCTGTGCGTCGACATGATCGTCGCCAGCCGCTCCGGGCGGAAAGGCGCGGAACTCGACGTCGCGACCGTGGAATAAAACACCAGGGTTCTGCCGTTACGATTGATTATCCGCAGGCGCTGGTGGCGGCGGACTTCTTCCAACTCCGCAACGACTAAGGGGTGAAATGGATCAGTCGGATCCGTTCGGTTTCATCGGTTTGACCTACGACGACGTGATGCTGCTTCCTGGCTACACGGACGTCATCCCGAGCGAGGTCGACACCTCCTCGCGGCTCACCAAGCGCATCTCGGTCTCCGCCCCGCTCCTGTCGAGCGCGATGGACACCGTCACCGAGTCCCGCATGGCCGTCGCCATGGCGCGCCAGGGCGGCATCGGCATCCTGCACCGCAACCTCTCGATCGAAGACCAGGCGGCACACGTCGACAAGGTCAAGCGGTCGGAGTCCGGCATGATCACCAACCCGGTCACCACCACTCCTGACGCCACCGTCGAAGTAGTGGATGCGCTCTGCGGCCAGTTCCGCGTGAGCGGCCTCCCCGTTGTCGAGGCGGACGGCAAGCTCGTCGGCATCATCACCAACCGCGACATGCGTTTCGTGTCGCCGTTCGAGCGCACCAGCACGTACGTGCGCGACGTGATGACCCGCATGCCGCTGATCACCGCGCCGGTCGGCATCGACCCGGACTCCGCCGTCGCCATCTTCGCCGAGCACAAGATCGAGAAGCTTCCGCTGGTCGACGCCGACGGTCGCCTGCGCGGTCTCATCACCGTCAAGGACTTCGACAAGAGCGAGAAGTACCCGAACGCCACCAAGGACGACGAGGGCCGCCTGCGCGTCGGCGCGGCCATCGGCTTCTTCGGCGACGGCTGGGAGCGCGCGATGACCCTCATCGACGCCGGAGTCGACGTGATCGTCGTCGACACGGCGAACGGCGAGAGCCGCGGCGTCCTCGACATCATCAGCAGGCTCAAGCACGAGCCGCGCGCCGCCCACGTCGACGTGATCGGCGGCCAGGCGGCCACCCGCTCCGGTGCTCAGGCACTGATCGACGCCGGCGCCGACGCGATCAAGGTCGGCGTCGGACCAGGCTCCATCTGCACCACCCGCGTCGTCGCCGGCGTCGGCGTTCCGCAGGTGACCGCCGTCTACGAGTCCTCGCTCGCCGCGCGTCCGGCCGGTGTGCCGCTGATCGCCGACGGCGGCCTGCAGTACTCGGGAGACATCGCGAAGGCGCTCGTCGCCGGAGCGGACACCGTCATGCTCGGCTCGCTGCTCGCCGGAACCGCCGAGTCGCCCGGCGACCTGGTCTTCGTCAACGGCAAGCAGTTCAAGAACTATCGAGGCATGGGCTCGCTCGGCGCGATGCAGACCCGCGGCAAGAAGACCTCGTACTCCCGCGACCGCTACTTCCAGGCGGACGTCCCGAGCGACGAGCAGCTCATCGCCGAGGGCATCGAGGGTCAGGTCCCGTACCGCGGCCCGCTGTCCGCCGTGGCGTACCAGCTGCTCGGGGGCCTGCGTCAGTCGATGTTCTACGTCGGCGCCCGCACCATCCCCGAGCTCAAGGAGCGCGGCAAGTTCGTGCGCATCACGCCGGCCGGGCTCAAGGAGTCGCACCCGCACGACATCCAGATGGTCGTCGAGTCGCCGAACTACACGCGCTGACGCCACCTGCTCCACCGAAACCGCCGTCCACTCCCCGTGGGCGGCGGTTTCGTCTATTCTGGAAGGCTTTGTCCGCATCCAGTTCAGGAGTCCCGTCATGGGCCACATCGACGTCTCAGGCGTCTCGTACACCCTCGCCGACGGCCGGCCGCTGCTCGACGACGTCTCGTTCCGAGTGGGTGACGGACGCGTCTCGGCGCTGATCGGCGCGAACGGCGCGGGGAAATCGACGCTGCTGCGGATCATCCGGGGCGAGCTGCGACCGGATTCCGGTTCGGTGGTCATCGACGGCGGTCTCGGGGTGATGGACCAGTTCGTCGGCCACGTGCGCGACGACCGGACGGTGCACGACCTCCTCGTGCAGGTGGCCCCTCCCGCTGTGCGCGCGGCGGCCGAGCGGCTGATCGCCGCGGAGGACGCGATCATCGAGCGCGACGAGACGGACACCCAGCTGCGCTACGCCACGGCCATCGCCGAGTACGCGGATGCGGGCGGATACGACCAGGAAGTGCTCTGGGACAACTGCACGGTCGCGGCGCTCGGCATCCCGTTCGAGCGCGCCAGGCTGCGGCCGGTGCGCAGTCTGTCCGGCGGGGAGCAGAAGCGCGTCGTGCTGGAGGCGCTGCTGCGCGGTCCGGAGCAGGTGCTGCTGCTCGACGAGCCGGACAACTACCTGGATGTGCCAGGCAAGCGCTGGCTGGAGGAGCAGCTGCGCGCCACGCGCAAGACGGTGCTGCTCGTCTCGCACGACAGGGAGTTGCTCGCGAGCGCCGCCGATCGAATCGTCACCCTGGAGCTCGGCGCGGCAGGCAACACCACCTGGACGCACGGCGGCGGTTTCGGCGGCTACCACGCGGCCCGCGAGGAGCGCATGGAGCGCCTGGACGAGTTGCGCAGGCGCTGGGACGAGGAGCACGCGAAGCTCACGGCGCTCGTGCTGCGCTTCAAGGAGAAGGCGAAGTACAACAGCGATCTCGCCTCCGCGTACCAGGCTGCTCAGACCAGGCTCGCGAAGTTCCTCGCAGCCGGTCCGCCGGAGGCGAGGCCGCGCGAGCAGAACGTGCGGATGCGGCTGACCGGCGCTCGCACGGGACGCCGCGTCGTCGAATGCCACGGCCTGGAACTGACCGGGCTGATGCGCCGGTTCGACGCGGAGGTCTGGTTCGGCGAGCGCATCGCCGTGCTCGGCTCCAACGGCTCCGGCAAGTCGCACTTCCTGCGGCTGCTGGCCGCGGGAGGGACCGATCCCGATCCGGCGGCCGGTCACCTGGCGTCTGCGGAGGTCGCGGGGACTCCGGTGCCGCACACCGGCGTCGTGAAGCTCGGGGCGCGCGTTGCACCCGGGTTGTTCGCGCAGGCCCACGAGCATCCGGAGCTGGTCGGCAGGACGCTGCTCGACATCCTGCACCGCGGCGACGACCGCAGGGACGGGATGCCGAGGGAGGCGGCCAGCAGGGTGCTGGACCGCTATGGCCTCGCCGTCGCGGCCGAGCAGAACTTCGAGTCGCTGTCCGGTGGGCAGCAGGCGCGGCTGCAGATCCTCCTGCTCGAACTGTCCGGGGCGACGCTGCTGCTCCTCGACGAGCCGACGGACAACCTCGACCTGGTGTCGGCGGAGGCTCTCGAAGACGGACTGGCCGGTTTCGAGGGAACGGTGCTCGCGGTGACCCACGACCGCTGGTTCGCGCGCGGGTTCGACCGGTTCCTCGTCTTCGGCGCGGACGGCGAGGTGTACGAGACGGGCGAGCCGGTGTGGGACGAGGGGCGGGTGGCGAGGGCGCGCTGACGGGTCAGCGCATCCGGGGTCAGCGCACCCCGGGTCAGCGCATCCGGGCGATGCGCGTGACCGCCTCCTCCAGCACTGCGGGCGAGCACGCGAAGTTCAGTCGTACGAACCCGGCGCCCTGCCGGCCGAAGTCGGTGCCGGGGTTCAGCGCCACCTTCGCCTCGTCCAGGATGCGCGCGCTCGGGTCGTCTCCCCAGCCGAGCGCGCGCAGATCCACCCAGGCGAGGTAGCTCGCGTGCGGTTCGCGGTAGCGCGCATCCGGGAGGTGCTCGGCCAGCAGCGTCGTGAGCCGCACGCGATTGCTGCCGATGGCGGCCAGCGCATCCGCCAGCCAGGCGCGGCCGTCGCGGTATGCGGCCTCGGTGGCGATGCGTCCGAGGTGGCTTGTGCGCACCTCCACTTCGATGGGCAGCGACCGGATGCGGTCGGTCATCCTGTCATCGGCCGTCACGAAGAACGCGCACTTCAGCCCGGCGAGGTTCCAGGCCTTGCTCGCGGCGTGGGCGGCGATCCCGTGGCGGCGGGCCTCCGCGGAGACGGAGAGGAACGGGGTGAACGTGGCGTCCGGGTGGGTCAGCGGCGCGTGCACCTCGTCGCTGACCACCACGGCGTCGTACCGCGCGGCCAGCGCGGCCACCTCCGCCAGTTGCTCGGAGGAGTGCACCAGCCCGAGCGGGTTGTGCGGGTTGCAGAGCAGGAACGCACGGGCGCCCGCGGCGAACGCGCGCTCGATGCCGTCCAGGTCGAGCGCCCAGCCGGCTGCATCGGAGAACAGCAGCGGCACCTCGTCGACCACCCCGCCGGCCTCCGGCACCAGCTCGAAGAACGGCGGGTAGACCGGGGGCGTGATGATCACCCGGTCGCCCGGCCGGATCGCCAGCCGCAGGGATTCGACGATGACGACGCTCACGTCCGTGGTCGTCAGCGTGCGCTCCGGCTCCACCTCCCAGCCCCAGGATGCGGAGGCGAAGTCGGCGAGGGCGCGCTTCGCGGCGTCGTCCGGCCCGATGTATCCGGTGTCGGAGCGGGAGATGGCGTCGTGCAGCGCAGCGGCGACCGGCTCGGCGAGCGGGTAGTCCATCTCGGCGACGAACAGCGGGAGCACATCGTCCGGATACGCGCGCCACTTCTCGCTGGTGCGGGTCCTGAGCTGGGAGAGCGGGGAGGCTTCGACCGTCATGGGACCACTCTGCCAGCCCTCCGCCATAGACTGAACGAGTGAGTATGGAGATTGAGATCGGGCGCGCCAAGCGCGCTCGCCGCGTTTACGCCTTCGATGACATCGCCGTGGTTCCGAGCCGGCGCACCCGCGACCCCGAAGGTGTGTCGGTGTCGTGGTCCATCGACGCGTACCAGTTCTCCATCCCGTTCCTCGCAGCGCCGATGGACTCGGTCGTCTCTCCGACCACCGCGATCATGATGGGCCAGCTCGGCGGTCTCGGCGTCCTCGACCTCGAAGGCGTCTGGACCCGCTATGAAGACCCGGAGCCGCTGCTCGCCGAGATCCGCGGCCTCCCCGCCGACAAGGCGACGGCCAGGATGCAGGAGATCTACGCGGAGCCGATCAAGCCGGAGCTCGTCACGGCACGCCTGGCCGAGATCCGCGAGGGCGGCGTCACCGTCGCCGGCGCGCTCTCCCCGCAGCGAACGCAGGAGCTCTACGAGACCGTCGTCGCCGCCGGCGTCGACCTGTTCGTGATCCGCGGAACCACGGTGTCCGCCGAGCACGTCTCCAAGAGCGTCGAGCCGCTCAACCTCAAGAAGTTCATCTACGAACTGGATGTGCCCGTCATCGTCGGCGGCGCGGCCACGTACACGGCCGCTCTGCACCTGATGCGCACCGGTGCTGCCGGCGTGCTCGTCGGCTTCGGCGGCGGCGCGGCATCCACCACCCGCTCGACCCTGGGCATCCACGCTCCGATGGCCACGGCAGTCGCCGACGTCGCCGGCGCTCGCCGCGACTACATGGACGAGTCGGGCGGACGCTACGTGCACGTCATCGCCGACGGCGGCCTCGGCAGCTCCGGCGACATCGTCAAGGCCATCGCCTGCGGTGCGGACGCCGTCATGCTCGGCTCGACGCTGGCCAGGGCGACGGACGCTCCTGGCGGCGGATACCACTGGGGTGCAGAGGCGCACCACTCGCAGCTGCCGCGCGGCAACCGCGTCTCCGTCGGGCAGGTCGCCCCGCTCGAGGAGATCCTGTACGGCCCGGCCCCGGTGGCCGAAGGCTCTGCGAATCTGGTGGGAGCCCTTCGACGCTCGATGGCAACCACGGGATACTCGGACTTGAAGGAGTTCCAGCGCGTCGAGGTCGTCGTCGCGCCGTACCGAGCGCAATAAGACGTCGGCCGATGGCGGCCGAGTTAGGGAGAGAACGATGGTCACACAAGGATCCGCGTCCAACCCCGCCGTGACGTATCCGTCACGGCTCGGCCCCGCAGAGCGAGCTGACGCGATCGCCGCGCTCAAAGACACCGAGCTCGACATCCTCGTGGTCGGCGGCGGCATCGTCGGCACAGGCAGCGCGGTGGATGCGGTCACCCGCGGCCTCAGCGTCGGACTCGTCGAGGCGCGCGACTTCGCCTCCGGCACGTCGAGCAGGTCGTCGAAGCTCGTGCACGGCGGCATCCGGTACCTGGAGCAGCTCGACTTCCGGCTGGTGCGCGAGGCGCTGATCGAACGCGGCCTGCTGCTGCAGCGCATCGCCCCGCACCTGGTGAAGCCGGTGCGCTTCCTCTACCCCCTCAAGAAGCGGGTGGTCGAGCGCGCATACGTCGGCGCCGGCATGATGCTGTACGACATCTTCTCCTACACCGGCCTCCGCCCGCCGGGCGTTCCGCACCACCGTCACCTGTCCAAGCGGCAGGTGCAGCGCGCCATCCCGAGCCTGGCGAACGACGCGCTGGTCGGCGGCATCACCTACTACGACGCGCAGGTGGACGACGCGCGCTATGTCGCGAACCTCGCCCGCACCGCAGCGCACTACGGGGCCCACGTGGCCACCAGGGTGCGCGTCGAGGGCTTCATCAAGGTGGGCGAGCGCGTGGTCGGCGTGCAGGCGCACGACCTGGAGACCGGGGAGCGGTTCGAGATCCGGGCCAAGCAGGTCGTCAACGCGACCGGCGTGTGGACGGACGACACCCAGGCGATGGTGGGGGAGCGCGGCCAGTTCAAGGTGCGGGCCTCCAAAGGCATCCACCTGGTGGTGCCGCGCGACAGGTTCCAGTCGAAGATGGGCCTGCTGCTGCGCACGGAGAAGAGCGTGCTCTTCGTCATCCCGTGGGGCAGGCACTGGCTGATCGGCACCACGGACACCGACTGGCACCTCGACAAGGCGCACCCGGCCGCGACGGCCGCGGACATCGACTACCTGCTGGCTCACGTGAACGCGGTGCTCGGCATCCCGTTGACCCGCGAGGACGTGGAGGGCGTGTACGCCGGGCTGCGGCCTCTGCTCGCCGGGGAGTCGGAGCAGACCAGCAAGCTGTCCCGCGAGCACCTCGTCGCGCACTCCGTGCCCGGCCTGGTCGTGATCGCCGGCGGCAAGTGGACCACGTACCGCATCATGGCGAAGGACGCGATCGACGCGGCCGTGGATGCGCTCGATGGCAAGATCCCCGCGAGCGCGACGATGGACATCGCCCTCGTCGGCGCGGAGGGATACCAGGCGGCCTGGAACAGGCGCAAGCGCATCGCGGCGGACAGCGGCCTGCACGTCGCCCGCATCGAGCACCTGCTCAACCGCTACGGCACGATGGCCGAGGACATCCTCGACCTCGTCCGCGACGATCCGGAGCTCGGCAACCCGCTGCCCGGCGCGGACGACTACATCGGGGCGGAGGTCGTCTACGCGGCGTCGCACGAGGGCGCGCTGCACCTCGAGGACGTGCTCGCCCGGCGCACCCGCATCTCGATCGAGGCGTGGGACCGCGGCGTGTCCGCCGCCCCCGTCGCCGCGCGGCTGCTCGCCGGCGTGCTCGGCTGGGACAAGGCGCGCGAGGAGCGCGAGGTGCGCACATACCTCGAACGCGTCGCCGCCGAACGCGCGAGCCAGCTTCAGCCGGACGACGAATCGGCCGACCGCATCCGGTTGGAGGCGCCGGACATCGTGGATGTCGACGCCGCGGCACTGAAAGCGGAGAAGTCGCCCAAGACGGCGAAGTAGGGCCGATACACCATCAAGCCCGGAGCCACCTTCAGGTGGCCCCGGTATTCTTGGTGCACCTGCCCCCAACACAATTGGAGACGGAACATGGTTGACGTTCGACGGGTCAAGTTGCCCGGGGTCGGGGTGCTGCATACCTTCGTCACAGACGATGGCGGAAAGGTCGGCGTGATCGCCCACCGGTCCGGTCACAGCGACCTCATCACTTTTTCCGACCACGAAGACGGTGCAGACGTGACGAAGGTCTCGCTGCGCCTGAACGACGACGAGGCCCACACGCTCGCCGAACTGCTCGGTGGCACGCAGATCACCGAGTCGCTCACCGCGCTCGACCAGATCCCCGGCCTCAGCATCGACTGGTTCAGCGTCGACTACGAAGACCACATCGCCGGGCAGCAGCTCGGCAGCCCCGCCGACCGCGGGATGGTCGGGCTGACCGTCGTCGCCGTCGTGCGCGGCGAGTCCGCCAACCCGGCGCCGGCTCCCGACTTCAAGGTGTTCCCCGGCGACACGCTCGTCGTCGCGGGGTCGCCGGAGAAGGTGGCCAAGGCTTTCGCATTCTTCCGCACCGGTGAGCTGCCCGTCCGCGCCACCGTCGACGCACCGCCTGGGGGGTAGCCATGCATCTCGGCGAAGACCTCATCATTCTCGGCGTCCTCCTGCTCGTGGCATACGTGCTCGGGCGTCTCGGCAAGCTGGTGGGTCTCCCCGCGATCCCCATCTACATGCTCGTCGGGCTGCTCGCCAGCCCGCACACCGGCTGGTTCCCGCTCAATTTCGAGTCGAACTACATCGAGCTCATCGCGATCTTCGGGTTGATCCTGCTGCTGTTCAACCTGGGGCTGGAGTTCGATCAGGACGAATTCTTCGGCAACTTCGGCAAGCTCATCATCTCCGGCGGTTCGTACATCGTCGTGAACATGGGCGTCGGCCTCATCTTCGGCTTCATGGTCGGCTGGGGCACCAGGGAAGCCCTGATCATCGCCGGAATGACGGCCACGTCGTCCAGTGCGATCGTGACCAAGCTGCTGATCGAGCTGAAACGTCTGGCGAACACAGAGACGCCGATGATCCTGGGCGTCACCGTCGTCGAGGACATCTTCATCGCGATCTACCTCGCAATCGTCTCCGTCGTGCTGAGCGGCGAGACGGACTTCTGGCCGATCGTCGCCAAACTGGCGATCGCCTTCACCTTCCTCGTGGTGATGTTCACGATCGCGCGGTTCGGCGGCCGGTACGTGTCCAAGCTGTTCCGCACCAAAGACGACGAACTGTTCACCATCCTGTTCTTCGGCTTCGCCGTGCTGTTCGCCGGCATCGGCGAGATCCTCGGCGTCACGGATGCGATCGGCGCGTTCCTCATCGGGCTCGTGCTCGGCGCGACGAAGTACCGCAACAAGATCGAGCACATCGCGATCCCGTTGCGGGACGTGTTCGCCGCGTTCTTCTTCCTCAACTTCGGCCTCGCGCTGAACCCTGCCCAGTTCCCGTCCGTCGTGGTCCCCGTGCTGCTGGCGGTGCTGCTGACGATCGTGCTGAACATCCTCGCAGGGCAGTTCGTCGCCTGGATCAATGGGATGGGCGTGCAGGCCGGCATCAACACCACTGTCATCCTGCAGAACCGCGGCGAGTTCGCGCTGATCCTCGCCACGCTGTCGCTGAGCGCGGGGCTGGATGAACGCATCCAGCCGTTCGCGGGCCTGTACGTGCTGATCATGGCCGTCCTCGGGCCCGTGCTCGCAGCAAACTCCGAGAAGATCGGTGCGATGATTCTCCGGGCCGGCAAAAGCCCGAAGAAGAAGCGCACGAAGAAACCCGAGCGCGATCCGATGCTCGACGAGGAGATCGCGCTCGTGGAGGCGGCGACAGCCGACCTCGACCCAGAGGCGCGATCGGACGACACCCGGCAGGCCATCGACCGCGTCGTCGAGCAGGCTATGCACGAAGACAGCAGCGACCGAAAGCGGGACTGAGCCATTAGCACGACCAGCGGCAGTGGAGAGACCACACTGTTACAGATGATGCTGCGCCCGCGGTGGATCGGCGCACTCGTCTTCGCGCTGCTGCTGGCCGGTGGATTCGCGTGGCTGGGCCAGTGGCAGCTGGAACGCGCCGTCGAGGCGGGCAAGGTCGTCGAGATCCCGAGCGAGACGGTGCTGCCGCTCGCGAAGGTGGCGAAGCCGGACGGCCCGATCGCCGACACGGCGACCGGCCAGCTCATCAGCGTGACCGGCTCGTTCGTGCCGACCGACTATCAGCTGGTGCAGGGCAGGCTCAACCACGGAACCGCCGGCTGGTGGGTCGTCGCGCACGCGACCGTGCCAGGCGCCGAGGAGGGCGCGCGTCCCGTCGCCCTCGCCGTCGCGCGCGGGTGGGCCGCCGACGAAGCGACCGCGACGTCGGTCATGGCGCGGCTCGCCGATGAGCCGGCCGCCCAGCAGGAGATCGTCGGCAGGCTGCTGCCGACCGAGGGGCCGGAGGTCCCGAGCGACAAGAAGCACCCGACGGCGATGACCACCATGTCGGTCGCCGCCCTCTACAACCTCTGGACCGGTGTGGACGGCATGGATGTGTACTCCGCATACGTCGTCGAGAAGACGCCGCCCGCCGGGCTGACGAAGATCGACTCGCCCCCGCCCATCCAGGAGCGCACGCTCAACTGGCTCAACATCTTCTACGCGGCGGAGTGGATCATCTTCGCCGGATTCGCGGTCTTCTTCTGGTATCGCCTGGTGAAGGACGCGAAGGAGAAGGAAGACGAATTGCGCGAGCTCGCCGCCGGAACGGCCGCCCCGCTCGGGAAAGTAGAATAGACCCATGCCCCTCGCTCCCAAGCTCGCCGATTTCCCGAAGATCCGCGGGGCGCTCCGGTTCTACCAGGTGTTCGCATACATCACGGGCATCATGCTGCTGCTGCTCTGCCTCGAGATGGTCATCAAGTACGGGATGGGCTACCAGCTCTTCGCGTTCGGCAACCACGGCGTCTTCGCCCTGGTTCCGGTGAACGACCCGGTGACGCCGACGGGCGTCGACCTGAGCACGGGCATCCTGATCGCGCACGGCTGGCTGTACGTCGTGTACCTGTTCTCCGACTTCCGCCTGTGGAGCCTGATGCGGTGGAACTTCACGAAGTTCGTGGCGATCGCCCTCGGTGGCGTCATCCCGTTCCTGTCGTTCTTCGTGGAAACCCGCATCACCAAGCAGGTGAAGTCTTATCTGGCCGGCCGTGAGGCCGAGGAAGCGACCCTCGTGGAGGCATCAAATTAGCACTGACCCAGCATTCTCCGACCTGCTCGGAGGCGCAGACTCCGCCAACCCGTCCGGTCCGGTGCTCGTCGTCGACTTCGGCGCGCAGTACGCGCAGCTGATCGCCCGGCGCGTGCGCGAGGCGAACGTCTACTCCGAGATCGTGCCGCACACCGTCACCGCCTCCGAGATCGCGGCCAAGCGCCCGGCGGGCATCGTCCTGTCCGGCGGCCCGTCCAGCGTCTACGAGGAGGGAGCCCCGCAGCTCGACGAGGCGATCTTCGACCTCGGCGTCCCCGTGCTCGGCATCTGCTACGGCTTCCAGGTGATGGCCACCGCGCTCGGCGGAGAGGTCGCCCACACCGGTCAGCGCGAGTACGGCTCGACCGCCGTGCGGATCAGCGACGCGGGCGTCTTGCTCGACGGCCAGCCCGAGGAGCAGACGGCGTGGATGAGCCACGGAGACTCGGTCTCCAAGGCTCCTGAGGGCTTCGAGGTGCTCGCGTCCACCGACTCCACCCCGGTCGCCGCCTTCGCGAACGACGAGCGCAAGCTGTACGGCGTGCAGTGGCACCCCGAGGTCAAGCACTCCGCGTACGGCCAAGCCGTGCTCGAGAACTTCCTGCACCGCGCCGCCGGCATCCCCGCCGACTGGAACAGCGGAAACGTGATCGCCGACCAGGTGGCCGCGATCCGCGCCCAGGTCGGCTCCGGCCGGGTCATCTGCGGCCTGTCCGGCGGCGTCGACTCCGCCGTGGCCGCCGCGCTCGTGCACGAGGCCGTCGGCGACCAGCTCGTCTGCGTGTTCGTCGACCACGGTCTGCTCCGCAAAGACGAGGCCCGCCAGGTCGAGGAGGACTACGTCAAGGCCACGGGCATCCGCCTGGTGACCGTGAACGCGCAGGACCAGTTCCTCGACGCGCTCGCCGGCGTGAGCGACCCGGAGACCAAGCGCAAGATCATCGGCCGCGAGTTCATCCGCACCTTCGAGAAGGCCCAGGCCGACCTGATCGCCGAGGCCGCCAGCGAGGGCGACCCGATCCGCTTCCTCGTGCAGGGCACCCTGTACCCGGATGTGGTCGAGTCCGGCGGGGGGACGGGCACCGCCAACATCAAGAGCCACCACAACGTCGGCGGCCTCCCGGAAGACCTGCAGTTCGAGCTCGTCGAGCCGCTGCGCACCCTGTTCAAGGACGAGGTGCGCGCCATCGGCCGCGAGCTCGGCCTCCCGGAGGAGATCGTCGGCCGCCAGCCGTTCCCCGGTCCTGGCCTGGGCATCCGGATCGTCGGAGAGGTCACGCGCGAGCGTCTCGACCTCCTCCGCGACGCGGACGCCATCGTGCGCGCAGAACTCACCGCCGCCGGCCTCGACACCGAGATCTGGCAGTGCCCGGTCGTGCTCCTTGCCGACGTCCGCTCGGTCGGAGTGCAGGGCGACGGCCGCACATACGGTCACCCGATCGTGCTGCGCCCGGTGTCCAGCGAAGACGCGATGACCGCCGACTGGACGCGCCTGCCGTACGACCTGCTCGCCAAGATCTCCAACCGCATCACCAACGAGGTCGACGGCGTCAACCGCGTCGTGCTCGACGTCACGTCGAAGCCGCCGGGAACCATCGAATGGGAGTAGGCGGCCCGGCCGAGGCCACCGCCTGAAAAGGGCCGGGATGCTCGCGCGTCCCGGCCCTTAACACGTGATAAATACCGTAGGGTACGAAAACCCTGACAATGTGTGGGAAAATGGCGTCGGCCTCTGCGCCATCCCGATGCCGTAGTACACGAAAGCGAGTCCGCACCACCGATGTCCGTGAAGAACTGGCTCTGGAGCACTCACGTCCAGGATGAGACGCGAGCGCGCGGTGAGTCGATCTTCGTCCGCTTCGGCGTCCAGTACCTGACCGATGCGGTCGCCTGGGCCCTCGCCATCGTCGCCGCCGTCGTCTTCCGCTACGACTTCGTCGTCTCCCGGGTGCACTGGGTGCCCGTCCTCTTCCTCTGCCTGGTCGTGATCGTCCTCCAGCTCCTGCTCGGCTGGACCTTCGGCGTCTACCGCGGACGGTTCACATACGGCAGCTTCGAGGAAGCACGCGCCGTGGCATACACGGTCGTCACGATCGCCCTGTTCTCCTCCGTGCCCGTCGTGATCTTCTCCGCCCAGATCGGAGTCCCGCGCAGCCTCATGCTGATCTCGGGCTTCATCGCATACGGGTTGATGGGGGCGGTGCGGTATCTGAAGCGGATGTACGTGGCGCAACGGATGCGGCCCGACAACGCGCAGCCCGTGCTCCTGCTCGGCGCGGGCTTCATGGGAAGTCTCATGGTGCGCCGGATGCTCACCGACCGTGAGTCGGAGTACATCCCCGTCGGCTTCCTCGACGACGACAGAAGCAAGCGCAATCTGCACCTGATGGGTGTGCCGGTGCTCGGCCGGTTCAAGGACATCGTCAAAGTCGCCAACGCGACGCGGGCCACCGCGCTCGTCGTGTGTGTCGCGCGGGCAGATTCCAACCTGCTGCAGCGCATCACGACGATCGCCGATTCCGTCGGCCTCAAGGTCAAGGTACTGCCGGAGCTCGATGACGTGAACGGCGGGCGCGCCACGCTCAAGGATGTGCGCGACCTCTCCATCGAAGACCTCATCGGCCGCCACCCGGTCGACACGGACGTCGCGTCCATCGCCGACTACCTGTCGAACAAGCGCATCCTGGTCACCGGCGCCGGCGGCTCGATCGGCTCGGAGCTCTGCAGGCAGATCGCCAAGTTCGGTCCTGCGGAGCTGATGATGCTCGACCGTGACGAGACCGGCCTGCAGCAGACCCAGTTGCAGATCTCCGGGCACGGCTTGCTGGACTCGACCGACGTCATCCTCGCCGACATCCGCGACGCTGACGCTCTCAAGCGGATTTTCATCGCACGTCGTCCGGAGGTGGTGTTCCACGCCGCTGCGCTCAAGCACCTCCCGATGCTCGAGCAGTACCCGGACGAGGCCTGGAAGACCAATGTCCTCGGGACACTCAATGTCCTGCGCGCCGCGATGGAGATAGACGTCGAGACCTTCGTCAACATCTCGACCGACAAGGCGGCCAATCCCACCAGCATCCTCGGCCACTCGAAGCGCGCGGCGGAGCGGCTGACGGCGTGGGCGGGCAAGGAGACGGGGAGCTCATACCTGTCCGTGCGCTTCGGCAATGTGCTCGGCAGCCGGGGGTCGCTCCTGCCGACGTTCCAGGCTCTGATCGCGGCGGACAAGCCGCTCACCGTGACGCACCCGGATGCCACCCGTTACTTCATGACGATCCCGGAGGCCTGTCAGCTGGTGATGCAGGCAGGCGCGATCGGATCCCCGGGCGAGGTTCTCATCCTCGACATGGGCCAGCCGGTTCGAATTCTTGACATCGCCCGGCGCATGATCGCACAGTCCGGCAAGAGCCTGGAGATCATCTACACGGGCCTGCGCGACGGCGAGAAGCTGCACGAGGAACTGACGGGGATCGGTGAGAAGGGCGCCCACCACACCCATTCGCTGATCTCGCACGCGCGAGTGCTCCCGATCGACCCCAGCAGGCTCGATCGCTCGGAGTGGCAGCGGCGCTGGGAAGACGACCAGGCCGAGACCGCCATTGTCGGGATCGAGCGCGGGAGTCTTGGCGGAGTGACGCGGTGACCGCGGCGTCCGCTTCGTCGCGTTCCAGAACTCCGTGACACGTGGCCATCACCGGCTCGTACTCGAAAAACTGAAAGACCAATGAAACTACTCATCACAGGCGGGGCCGGATTCATCGGCTCGAACCTCGCACGCTATGTCACTTCGCACGTCCCCGGCGCGGAGGTCCGCGTCATTGACGACCTCAGCACCGGTCGCCTGGACAACCTGGACGGCGTCGACGTGCGTTTCATCGAAGCGTCGATCCTCGACGGGGACGCCCTGAACGAGGCCGTCTCCGGCGTCGACTCCGTCGTGCACCTCGCTGCGCTCGGCAGCGTTCCGCGCTCGGTGGCCGCGCCGCTGCCTTCGCACCACGCGAACGCCACGGGAACGCTGCACGTGCTCGAAGCATCCCGTCTCGCCGGGGTCGAGCACGTGGTGGTCGCGTCGTCGAGCTCGGTCTACGGCAGCAACACCAAGCTCCCGAAGTCGGAGTTCGACTGGACCAGGCCGATGAGCCCGTATGCGGTCACCAAGCACGCGACAGAGGGCTACACGATCGCGTACAACTACTCGTACGGGATGAGCACCCTCGCGTTCCGCTTCTTCAACGTCTTCGGCCCGTACCAGGCCGCCGACCATGTCTACGCGGCCGTGATCCCCAAGTTCCTCGACGCCGCCCTCAACGGCCGGCCGCTGACTGTGCACGGCGACGGCCTGCAGTCCCGCGACTTCACGTACGTCGAGACCGTCTGCTCCGCCCTGTTGGACGCGGTGCAGCGCCGGGTCAGCTCCTTCGACCCCGTCAACCTCGCGTTCGGCACGAGCACCCCGCTGCTGCGCGTCATCGACCTGATGCAGGAGCACCTCGGCATCGACATCGCCGTCGAGCACGTCGAGCCGCGCGTCGGCGACGTGCGCGCGTCTCAGGCCGACGGCATCCGCATCCGGGAGCTGTTCCCCGATGTGAAGCCGACCGACTTCGAGACGGCGCTGGGACAGACCATCGACTGGTACCGAGAGCGGCACGAGGCTGCGGCCTCAGGCCGCGATCGAGCCTCCTCCGGGGCGTAACGCGCGAACGGTCGAGTTCGGAGCAGGAGTGCGCTCCTATGGCGTCTCGCTGATGGCCTCGTAGAGCGCGAGATACGCACGGGCTGTGTCGGACGCGCGGAACCTCTTCGCGTTCTCCGCCGCCCCCTGCGACAGCGCTTCGTATGTCGCGGCACTCCGGGTGACGTCGGCGATTGCTCGGCAGACTCCCTCGACACCCTCCTGCTGGTCGAAGAGGACACCGGCCGAGCCGTCGACGACGGAGTCGCGGAAGCCGTCGACGTCCGGGCCGACCACGGGGAGCCCCATCGCCATCGCCTCGGCGGCGACCAACGAGAACCCTTCGAAGCGGGAGGTCGAAATCAGCACGTCGTGCTGATCCATGAGCCTCGCCACATCGCTGGACTGGCCGACCAGGGAGACTCTGTCTCCAACGCCAAGGTCCGCGATGTGTCGCTCGAGCGCGCCCCGTTGCGCCCCCTCGCCGACGATGGTCAGCGATGCCTCGGGTACGCGGGCCACAGCCGAGATCGCGTCCACGAAGTTCTTGCGCTCGTCCAGGTTGCCCACGGCGATGAGTCTCGGGTGTTCTCCCAGCGAGCGTGGCCGACGGCGATCGAAGAATGTGTCGGAGATGCCGTTGGCCACCACGGGGATGTCGCGTGTCAGGCCGAGCGACGCGAGGTAGCTGCGCAAGGCGTTCCCCACGCCATCGCTGATGGCGACGATGCTCGCGAACCGCTTGTAGAAGAAGCGATCCGCACGTCGGAGCAAGGTGGAGTCCCGACGCTTGTTCCACGTCGAGTGCTCGGTGTAAACGAGCGGGCGTCCGCGACCGGCCATGGGCACGAAGTACAGTGCGGGGAACAGGTGGACGTGAGTGAGGTCCGACGTCTTCAGATGGGAGCGCAGACCTAGGATCGCGCGAGGGTCGCGGGGTGATCGGCCGAGCGACACGACGTTCAGTCCGAGTCGTCGGGCCGTGTCCAGAGGAACACCGGCCGTGTCGGAGATCGTGAGGATCGTCACGTCGTGGCCCGCGGTACGCATGGACGAAGCGAGGTCGACGACGAGCGTCTCCGCTCCGCCGGTCGCAAGCGAGTTGATGACATGCACGATGCGCATATGTTCCGGCCTCAGATGATCTCGGCCGGCACGTCGGCGACGGCCGGGGACGGGGTGGTCGCCTGCCGGAACAGGAGGACTATCCAGATGATCGCGATGAGGACGGTCGCCGCTGTGACCATCGCGATGGCGCCCCCGACACCGAACAGAAGGCCGCCTGCCAGAGGCATCACGATTCCAGCGATGGATGTGACGGCGCGGGCGGTGAGAAGGCGCCGCCGCGCGAAATGGGTGCGGGCGAGCAAGTAATAGACGCCGTTCAGGAACGTAGCGGCGACGAAGATCGCTGCTTCCCACGCGTAGTCGGTCAGGGCGGTCAGCGTCCCGATCTGCAGCCCGCTGGCCTTGAGCAGGATGATCGCCGCGAAGCACACAGCGCCGATGAAAAGCGAAAGCCCGACGAAGAGCGACACCGACTTCAGCGTGGCGAACCGCTTGGCGTCGACTCCTGCGAAGAGCGGGCGAACGGGAGTCAGCAGGAGTTTGACCGGACCGGAGACGTTCGACAGCGCGCGGTAGACGCCGAAGCCGGTCACGCCGAGGATGGGGATGAGCGCATACGGTGTGCCGATACCCGAGGCGTCGAGCAGTACAGAATCGCTGAGCAGGGTCTTGATTTCGTGGTTGTGGGTCCGCATCCACTTCGGGATGAGTGATGGAGCGTATCCGGTCGCAGGCTTGGACAGTGCGGCACTGAGGAACGATCCGACCGCCCACACGACCATCATGGTGACGATCGAGAAGGAGTCCCGCGCGAACAGGAAGATGCACCAGCCGATGGCGAAGACGACGACGTTCGCGAAATCAGCTGGTACCACCCAGCGGTACTCGCGGTGGTGGATGGCGTAATACCTGGCTCCGGTCCGGTAGGTTGCGAAGCCCACCGCGAGGCCACCGAGGATGGCGAGGTTGCCGTAGCCGGGGATGAAAAAGAAGACGAGGACGGTGACGATCGTGGAGAGGATGGAATGCGTCAGCAGGGGTGCGCTGAACTCCTTCCAGCTCGCGGCCGGCTGCACGCGTTGCCAGGCTTCGCATACGACGGAGAGCAGAACCGACGATGCGAGGGCGAATGCCAGGTAGATCGCGGAGAAGCGCCCGAACGTCGCGGGATCGAGGCTGACGAGGGCGAGGATCTGCAGAAGCACGATCGCCGCCGAGTAGAAGACGGTGCCGAGCGAGATCCAGTACAGATGAGGCCGTGACGTCAGGGCCCTCACCTCACCTGCTCCGCCAACTCGGGAGCCGATGCCTCTTCCGCGCGTGACCGTGCAGCCAGGATGGCGCTCGCGATCATCAATGGCAGGAACACCGGCCACATGTGGCCGGGAGCCTGGAGATACGGGTTGGTGGCGTTGGCTGCGAGCGCAGCAACCGCGCCGACGGAGCTGACGTAGAGTGAGGCGCGTAGCGGATCGTCGATGCGGAATGCCTTGCGCACCACACGGAGGGAGGTCAGGAACACGGCGAGAATCAACAGGATGCCGATGATTCCGGTCCAGTAGAAGATCGCGTGGTACTGGAGCTCTGTCTGCCAGGGTTTCATGTCACGAACGACCTCGCCTCGATCGATCGAGGCCCCGAAGCCGCGTCCCACGAGCAGGTCTGCAGCCGAGTG
Organism: Leifsonia sp. NCR5; assembly: GCF_002105485.1. Taxonomy (NCBI): domain Bacteria; kingdom Bacillati; phylum Actinomycetota; class Actinomycetes; order Micrococcales; family Microbacteriaceae; genus Leifsonia; species Leifsonia sp. NCR5. Next base: position 62,283 of record NZ_NCSR01000016.1, on the reverse strand, counting down.
CGGCGTGAGCAGGTTCTGGCTCTCGTTCTTGCGGATCTCGTCCGCCAGTGCGTCGTCCGCCGAGACGGTGAGGGACTTGTCGTTCACCGAGGGGAGGTCCGTCGTCGGGAGTTTGGCCGGCTGTCCTTCGACGATCTTCGTGGAGGAGCCGACCGCCGACGTGAACATGGAGGCGAAGTGCGGCTGCGTGAGGAGGCTGAGGGCGATCGCGACGACGGCGACGACTCCGACGCGGAGAACAGCACGACCGGTGAATCGTGGGCTCTCCGGCTTCGCATTACGGAATCGCAGCGCGACGAGCATCACGACGGCGATGATGGGGGAGACCACCAGGATCAGGACGACCGCCCGTCGCCAGGAGACGACGGCGCCGAGGATGGCCAACGATGCAGCGAGCGTGCGAAGCCAGACGGGCGGCAGGTACGGGTCCTTCGAGCTGCAGAAGAGCGAGGCGACCCACATTCCGCCCCACCAGATGAGGGGAGGCAGCGAGTTGGCGGACAGGGCCACCATCCCCTGCGAATCCGTCACGCCCCGCAAGAGGATGGGCGTGGTGAGCCAGTATGGCAATGAGCTGAACGGCATGTGGCCGGTGATGGTCAGGGCTTCGAGGACGAAGACGACCCCGATGAACACTGTCACCCAGGCTCCGACGAGGAAGATCACGCGCATCAGTCGACGGTCGAAGCCGACGACCATCACGCTGTAGACAGCAGGCCAGACCAGGAAGAACACCAGTGTTCGCTGCCAGGACTCGGCATCCCGGGCAATCGCGGTCACGATTCCGAGGAGGAGGAACGCAAGCCACAGAGCGGCAGGCAGGAGGAGAGACTTATCCGGACGCAGCCTGTGCTTCAGGATGTTGATCCCGGCAAGAAGGGCGAACGAGAGGATGAGCGGGTAGAGCAGGAAGTTGTTGCTGACCGGGATCAAGAACACGTACGCCATGGCGACCACCGACCAGACGATGGTGGCGATTGCCCACGGGTCGCGTTTGAGCGAGGCAAGAGGCATGGGACGGGTTCCTTAGACGAATAGCTCGATAAATCTACACTACGGACCCTTGACGGCCGGCTCGTCGCCTGGCCCCCGTTGGAGGTCCGTTACCGGGTTCACCGGTCCGGTCGCCTTCGAGCGATCGAAGGTGCGCTCGATGCGCGCCCGCATGCGTGAAGCGAAAGGCCGCTCGACAAACCTGTTGACGAGCCAGGCGAGAGTGATGGCCACGGCGATGCCGAGCGCGAGCGCACCCCACGTGCCGAGTATGTCCTGCGTGTAGTGGATGACGATGAGGCCGGGGTACACGTGCACAAGGTAGAGCGGGTAGGTGAGGCGGCCGAGTGACGTTCCGGCCGTCCCTGTCCAGGTACGTGCAGGAGTCAGGGTCGCGATCGCCACCGCGGCGAAGAAGGCGAGGATCACGCAGAATGCGACGGCGCCCGAGAGGCGCGCTCCCGTGCTGTCGTGGACCCACGAGGCCGTGAGTGCTGCGTTGTTGGCGGCGAGCACAGCATTGACACCGAGGATCATCCAGTGCAGCAGGGTGTGACCGTGTGCGTAGAGGAGGTAGAGGGCGATGCCGCCGGCGAACAACGGGGCGAAGTCCGGCTGCAGGATCTCGGCGAACTGTTTGTTCCCGGCTTTGACCAGGATCGCGAGAAGCGGCCAGAGCGCCGCCAGGGCGAGCACCTTGCGGTAGGTGAGCCCGGTGACGATCAGGATGCCGACGATGAGATAGAAGCACAGCTCGACCCAGAGCGTCCAATAGACGCCGTCGACGTATGGGACACCGAACGGCTTGTTCAGCATCGTCATGTTGACCGCGGTGGTTCGCAGGTTGTCGGCCGTGACGCGACCATCGATGATCAGGACGGCGACGATCCCGGCGAGTGGGACGGCCACCCAATACGCGGGGAACAGCCGAGCAAGACGCGATGCGACGAATTGCCCTGTCGTCCGTCCCCAGGCGGACATCATGATGACGAATCCGGAGATGATGAAGAACAGATAGACGCCGAGGTACCCGTATCCGGTCACCATCGTCAACGGACCGAAAATAGTGACGGGGCGGGCATCCCAGCCCCACTGGTACGGATACGTCGTGAAGTGGTAGGCCACGACGGCCAGCGCGGCACAGAACCGCAGCGCGTCGAGGAGATTGAGGCGTCCCCGGCGCGCGGCTCGTGGCGCGAGATCGGGCGCGAGCATCGGCTATGCCGCCACTGCGATCAGCGCGGACCGGTTGCTCACAGACGCTCGACCGTTGGACCGGCGGCGCGGTTCTTGGTGTCCAGCACCGGAGCGGGCGTCTCTGCGAGGAGGGCGAGGTCGAACTCCTCGTGATCGGTGAGGAGCACCACGGCGTCTGCCCCGGAGAGGGTCTCGGCGGAGTACGACGCCCGCTCGACCCCGGCCGGCCAGCGGTGGTCCTCGACGCGGTCGTCGATACCGACGATCTCCGCGCCCAGCTCGCGCAGCACGTCGATGAGTCGCAGCGAGGGAGACTCGCGGATGTCGCCGGTGTTCCGCTTGTACGAGAGCCCGACGAGGACGACCCGAGCGCCGTTCAGCGCCTTCCCCGCACGGTTGAGCAACACCATCAACCGCTGCGCGACATAGTCGGGCATGTGGTCGTTGATGTCATTCGCGAGCTCGACGAACCGGAAGGACTGGCCGAGCTTTCGGCGCACCTGCCAGGACAGGTAGCTGGGATCCACGGGGAGGCAGTGTCCTCCGACGCCGGGTCCTGGCGTGAACTTCATGAAACCGAACGGCTTGGACGACGCTGCCTCGATGGATTCCCAGACGTCGACACCGAGCTGGTGACCGAAGATGGCGAGTTCGTTGACGAGGGCGATGTTGACGTGCCGGAACGTGTTCTCGAGGAGCTTGGTGAGTTCCGCCTCTTTGGTACCGCTCACCGGAACAGTCGTCTCGACCAGATCGTCGTAGAAGCCCTTGACCCTCACAAGCGACTCGGGGTCGATGCCGGAGACGACCTTCGGGGTGTTGGCGAAGCCCCAGGTCTTGTTGCCCGGGTCGATGCGCTCGGGGCTGTAGCCCACGAAGAAGTCCGTGCCCGCCGTGAGGCCTGAGCCTTCTTCCAGGAGCGGCACCAGCAACTCCTGTGTGGTCCCGGGGTATGTCGTCGATTCGAGGATGACAGTGGCTCCGGCAGAGAGCCGTGTCGAAAGGGCTTTGGCCGAGTCCTCGATGAAGCTGAGGTCGGGGATGCCTTCGCTGAGAGGCGTAGGCACAGTGATCACTGCGACGTCGAACCCAGCAGCATCGTCGTAGTCCTTGCTCGCCTTGTACTTGCCGGACGCGAGGGCGGCGGCGAGCACGCTGGAAGGAATGTCGTCGACGTAGGATTCGCCGCTCTGAAGGCCGGCGATGCGCCTGTCGTCGACATCCAGGCCGATGACGTCGTATCCGGCGTCGACGGCTCGCATTGCTACGGGCAGGCCGACATAGCCCTGCCCCACGATGACGGCGCGCTTGTTGTGTGAAGTCATGATCCCCGGTTCGGACGCAAGAGTGTCCCGCGCGGAAGTGCAGCAGGGACAATCGGGCGCATCAGCACGCCCCAGAATGACAAATTATCAGACGACTCACAGTGGTTCGGCAGGCACCGACTGAAGTGCCGTGGATCCAGCCCGTCTGTGTGCGGATTTCAAGCGTTTCCTCACGATCTCCTCCTGGTTGCTTGCAGGTTCGGCGAGCACTCGTCTGGTCTAATGGTTGGATGCCCGACTCCCGCCATACGCGCGCCGCGATCTCGCACGCCCGGCAGACCCGATCCCGCCGTGTTTGGTGGTACGTGGGCGCCGGTATCGTCCTGGCCGTCATCGTCTTCTGCGGGCTCTGGATCGGGCTGCGAGCTCTCGCCGCCAAGTCTTCGCTCGAAGCTGCGATTCCTCTCGTGACCACCCTGAAGACGCAAGTGGCCGCCCTGGACGTCGACGGAGCCAAGGCCACGATGGCGAAGCTCGAGCCGAAGGTGAACTCGGCGCGGAGCGATACCAGCGACCCGATCTGGCGGGGAGCGGAGGTCATTCCGTTCGTCGGCCCCAACCTCTCGGCCGTCCGCACGCTTGCATCGTCCACCGATGACGTGGTGACGAAGGCGATCAAGCCGCTCGTCGGCGTGCTCAACACGGTCTCGCCGGAGAGCATCAAGCCGGTCAACGGAGCGCTCAACCTCGCCCCGATCGTCAAGGCCACACCGACGGTCGACCGTGCCGCCGCCGCTCTCGACAAGGCAAACGCGCAGGTCGCCGCCATCGACACGTCTGGCACGATCGGTCCCGTGCGTTCGGCCACGACGCAACTCTCCACGATGCTGGGCAAGGTCGCCGGGCAGATGAAGCAGGCGAAGGACGCGGTTCACGCGCTCCCAGCCGCGCTGGGCGCGAAGGGCGTCCGCAACTACCTGGTCATCTTCGAGAACAGCGGCGAACTGCTTCCGAACGGCGGAACGACGGGATCCATGGCCCTGTTGCAACTCGACAACGGGAAGATCAGCCTGGTCAAGCAGTCGTCTGCGTCCATCCGCGATTTCCCACGATTCGACGACTACGTCATCCCGCTTCCCGAAGACGTGAAGAAGCTGTACCCGTACGGCCTCGGAAGGCAGGTGCAGGACCTCACCATCACGCCGCGCTTCTCGACGACGTTCGATGTCGCCAAAGCCATGTGGAAGCAGGCGAAGGGCGACGACATCGACGGCGTCATCGCAATGGACACCGTGACGCTCGGCAACCTGCTGAAGGCCACCGGACCGATCGACGTCCTCCCCGGGCTCACACTGACGCCGGAGAACGCCGTGCGCATCCTGCTCATTGACATCTACACGATGTACCCCGACCCTGTGACAGTCGACAAGATCAACGAATCGATCGCGATCGGCGCCTTCTCCCGGGTTCTGGGGGGCGGTGCGAACCCGAAGACCCTGCTCAGCACACTGCTGAAAATGGGTGAGGAGGGCCGCGTGAAGATGTGGACCGGCGACAAGGCGGAGCAGAGCCTCATCAAGATGACGCCGTTCTACTCGGCGCCGCCTGTAAGCACCAAGGACACGGATGCGTTCGGGGTGTACTTCATGGATCAGACGCCGTCGAAAATGGACTACTTCCTCAAGGTCAAGGTGGGCATCACCCAGGCGGTCTGCGGCGACAAGCACCGCTATGTGTTCGCGCGTGTCGCCCTCAACAGCACGGCGCCGGCCAACGCGGGCGAGATACTCCCGAACTACGTGGTCGGTGACGGCATTCTCGTCGCCAAGGGCAACGTGCAGATCGGCACGACCGTGTACGCACCGAAGGGCTACAAGGTGCTCGGTACGGCCATCGACGCTCAGCCGTCCGCTGCCCCGATGATCGGGTCGGACGGCGAATATCCCGTGGCGCAGGGTGTTCAGCAGATGGGCCCCGGGCAGACGATGGTCTTGGATGTGCTCTTCGACGCTGGTGAGACACCGCTCAAGAAGCTGAAGGCGGACGTCACGCCCACCGTCAATCCGACGGTGGCTGGCTACGGTACCCTCGACTGCAAGGCGATCGGCAAGTAGGGGCTAGAGCTGTTCGTCTGCTGTCGGACGGAGCTCAGGAGTGCGACCACCTGCGCGCTCGAGTTCCTGCGCGTAGAAGTCAGTGGTCTGCCGAGCCACCTGGTCGCGACGGAACTCCGCGTTGACCCAGCGTTGAGCGGCAGCCCCCATCGACCGACGGCGCTCCGGGTCGAGGAGCAACGTGGCCAGGGCCCCGGCAAGCTCGGAGCCGGACCGCGCAGGCACGATCAAGCCGGTGGTCTCCGGCTTCACAGAGTCGACGGCCCCCGTTGCGTCGGTCGTCACGGTCGGGACGCCTGCAGCGCTCGCCTCGAGGACCACGTTCGGGAACCCTTCGCGATAGGTGGGAAGGCAGAACACATCCATGAGGGCGTAGTACGGCGCTGTGTTCTCGACGGCGCCCGTGGTCACGGTCATGGGTCCGAATATCTCTGACGCGGGAGCATCCGTGCTGGCAACGCCGGAATCGACTCCTCCCACGATGAGCAGCTGATGCTCGATCCCGCGCTCCAACAGGATTTTCCTGGCCTCGGCGAGCTCTTTGAGCCCCTTGTCCGGTGCGACGCGGCCGACGAATCCGACGACAGGGATCGTGCGATCGAGCCCGAGCTGCGTTCCTATCGCTTCCGCCGCCTCGCGGTTGCGGGCGTTCGCGAACAGCTCGACATCGACGCCGTTGGAACTGCCCGATCCGAGCACCGTGACCTTGTCGGACGGCGCGATCCCGAGCTCGATCAATTCCGATCGGAGGCTGGGGCTGACGGCCAGGACCGTGTGCGACGAGCGCGCTGTTGCCCGCTCAGCGGCGATGAGCACCTTTCGCATCATTCCGGTCGCGGTCTCGAGGCGCAGACCTCGCTGCAGGTAGATGCGGCGAGGCGCTCGCGTCAGCTTCGCGGCGAGCGCGCCGAGCAACGATGCCTTCGGTGTACTGACGGAAACGACGTCTGGGCGCACCTTTCGCAAGAGAACGACCCATCGCGCGAGCGAGACGGCGTCGCTGAGCGGTGACGGGTCCCGCTCCATCGGCAGCGGGTGGACGACGACGTGCTGCAGCGTGCCCAGCTTCGTCAACTGCTCGCCCGGTGACGAGACGATATGCACCTCCCATCCGTCTCGAACCAGGAGTTCAGGGACGTTGCGCATGAGGATCAGCGACACGGGGACGGTCACAGCCAGGAGTATGCGGGGGCGGCGTTCAGTCATACGTTGCTGGGTCCTTGCATTTCGTTTCGCCGTTCGACTCCGTCGAAGATGTCGGCCAGCGTGCGGTCGTCGATGTCTGGAGCTGCGGCGTGGGATGAGCGCTGGTCCTGGCCCATCCACATCAGCTCCAGTCGTCGGGCGGCGCCGGCGACCTCCGGAACGATCCGTCCGACGCCTCTGGCCACGCTGAGGAGCGCGACACACATCCAACGTGGAAGACGCAGAGGGGATTCGCCCTTGGCCAGTTCGAGCACGCCTGCAGCGGTGTGTCCTTCCCACGGCTGGAGGAGGATCTTTCGCGTCACGGTCGCTGTCGTGCCGACCTCGGCGATGAACGCGACCAGTCCGTCGATCGTGCTCACGACCGTCGGCTGTGCGCCCGTGCCCGCAACGCTCGCGATCGGCGAGCGAGCGATTCTGACGAACGACTCCGTTGTGCGTCTGCCGGGTCCCTGAACGCTCGTCGCCCTGATCACGAGCAGTGCTGGTGTACCGCCGTCCGGACCGCTCTTCAGGAATGCGCGCTCACCGAGCGCCTTCGAATGCGAATAGTAAGAGAACGGCGACGCCTCGATGCTTTCATCGAGAACGGGACGCCTTCCCTGAACCGCGGCCGAACTGATGTGAATCGCCGTGCGCACTCCGGCACGGCGGGCCGCGACGGCGAATACGGCGGGAAGCAGCGCGTTCGCTCCGTACAGATCTGCGCCGCCCGCCGAGTCGGGCTGCGCCAGGCCTGCGGCGTTGACCGCGACGTCCGCACCGGCGATCCGGGTCGCGAGTTCGCCGCACGCAGGAGAGGAATCGGCCGCTGCGGTGAGCGATTCGAGGTCGCGCGTCTCCGGATCGAGCTCCAAACGGGGGGCCGCCAGTTCGCGCACCTCGTATCCCTTGCTCCGCAGGTGGCGGACAAGGGCGGAACCCACGAATCCCGAGGCCCCGACGACGGCCCAGACGCGTGGGCGCTCGTAAGCCTGAGCGATCGGAGCTTCGTCCAAGTCGACGGGGGGAAGGCTGTAACCGGTTGGCCGAGGGATGGTGTTCCCACGCATCCGGGGCAACGCCAGATAGAGCGCTGAGAGGACGATCATGGCGACGGCGACGATCAGGGGATTGACCGCGAGCGCTATTATCGACAGCCCGACGAGCGACGATGCTGCGGTGAAGGCGGAGACGATCAGCGCGGCTTGAATGTGGGAGAGTCCGGTGTCCGTCAGCCGTTGATACGCGTGGGTACGATGCGGGCGCAGTACGGGCTCACCCCGTCGACCCCGCCGGATGAGGGTGGACATGGTGTCGACCAGATAGATCAGGACCGGTGCGAGGACCGTGAGGATCGGCACACCGATCATCAGAGCGGCGACCGCGAGCATGGAGACGGATGCACCGAGCGCGTAGCTGCCCACGTCGCCGAGGAAGATGCCCGGCCGAGACAGATTCCAGGGAAGGAATGCGGCGAAGACCGCTGCGACGAGAAGCCCGAAATAAGCGATCCATGGCACACCGACGATGCCGCCGACAGCCGCGTAGGAAAGTCCGGTCACGATTCCGTGCATCCCGGAGATACCGTTCACGCCGTCCATGAAGTTCGTGATGTTGACGTAGGCGGCGATGAGAACTCCGCAGACGAGCGCCACCCAGAACGACTGATGTCCCGCAACGGCCAACGCGGCGGCGCCCGCTAGGCCCAGCACGAGTTGCAACCCGGCCCGGAGCCAGACCGGCAGCCCGCGAACATCTTCGACCAGACCGAGCAGCCCGAACGCTGCGGTGATGATCCCGCTGATGACCAGTGGGATGGATGGGAAGGCTGCGGCCACGACCGCGCCGGCTACTCCGACGATCACGCCGACCAGAGGGCCGACACCGCCCCCTCGAAGGGTCGGACGCACGTGAGAGGAGCGTGCATTCGGTTCGTCAACGACGCCGACCCTGCGGAGGATCGGTCGGAGGACGGCGAGCGCGCCCCCGCTGACCAGTGCCGCGGCCACGACGAGTATCCACGAGCTACCCATCACGAGGGGGCAATCCGGCGGTCAACAAGCTCCAACGGGTCTCCCGGTCTTGCGGTTGTGCGGTCCGTGTGATCTCACCGCAATCGGGCAGGTCGTCGGCGTGCCGACGCGTTGGCCCGCAATCAGCAGGTCTCGACTCGATCCTGGCGACCGGGAGAATGCACGATGCGATAGTACCAGCGAACGTCAGGAGGGAACTTCGGTGCGATGGGCGGCCATCAGCACAAAGGGCGGGCAGGGAGCGTGTGCTCCCTGCCCGCCCTTTCGGCGCGTGGTGCGCTAGTTGCGCGAGATCGCGAAGATGCGGAGCAGCTCGAGGTAGAGCCAGATGACCGTGACCATGATGCCGAAGGCGCCGGCCCAGCCGAAGACGCGCGGTGCGCGGTTCTTCACGCCCTGCTGGATGGCGTCGAAGTCGAGCACGAGCGAGTATGCGCACATGATGACGACGAGGACGCCGATGATCAGTCCGAGCGGAATGCCGAAGATACGGAACTCGCCGCGGAGGCCCCAGGGGTCGTCCGAAACGTTCGTGAGCATCAGGATGACGTTTACCACGGAGAACAGCAGGTAGCCGACCAGCGCGATGAGGAAGACCTTCGTCGCCTTCGCGGATGCGCGGATCTTGCCGCTGGCGAAGAGGGCGAGCGTGACACCCACCACGACGATCGTGCCGATGACAGCCTGGAGAACGACGCCGCTGGCCAGGTTTTCGTAGAACAGCGAGATCCCGCCGATGAAGATGCCCTGCGCGCCGGCATATGCCAGCGTGAGCGCCGGAGACGGCTTCTTGCGGTTCTTGAAGATGTTGACGAAGGCCAGAACGAGTCCGACGATCGCAGCGGGGATCCACAGGACGGGGACGATCCAGCCGATGACCGCTCCGACGAGGAGCACGCCGAAGCTGACCGCGGTCTTGACGATCGTGTCTTCGACGGTCATGCGGTCGGTTTCGACGGCGCCGGCCGCCGGTGCGTTGTACATCTCCTGAAGGTTCTCGGCGCTGAGTGTCGCAGCGGCCGCTGACCCGTTCTGGAAGGCCGGGCTCTGTGAGAATGCCGGGTTGGAGGTAGCCATGATTCCTCTGCTTGCGTGTGGGGTCCGGACGAGCCGGATCTGTGCACTAAACCTACCGATTTATTGTCTGAGAGTTCTGACAGATTGCCTTGAATCAAGGGTGATCGCGACCCATCGTGCCAGCCACGCGGCCGCGACGATGACCACCGTGCTCACCGCGATCGACACCCAGCCCTGGGAGTACTCGTGGATCGTCCTGGACAGGACGATGCTGGATGCGATCGGCAGCACGAGCACGACGTAGCTCAGCAGGGGGCGCAGCCGGATCAGCAGCCAGGCGGCGAGCGGCACGCAGAAGCACCAAGCGAAGCCGGCCCCGCCGAGCATGAGCCAGGTGAACCCGAGCACGGGGATGGCGACCGAGACCCTGCGTCCGATCGTTGATGGGAGCACGGCCCAGCCGGCGGGCTGGAGCACGGAGCCGACGAGGAGGAACGGCAGGCTATACGCGCTCGTCATGAGGATAAAGCCGGTGCCGACCATGAGCATCCCGAGGCCGATGACGAGTCGCTGGCGGTACGCGCCCCAGTGCAGATCCAGTCGGCTCGCTGGCTCGACCCAGCCGTTCGGAGAGGGCGGTTCCGCTTCGGACACCGCTTGATTCTGTCACCCGGATGCGCGCGAGAGAACCCCCAACCCGCGGGCTAGTATCTCAACATGCGAGCTCGGACGGCCCCTCTGGTGATCGGTCACCGGGGCGCGCCCGGGTACCGTCCGGAGCACACGGCGGCCTCGTACGAGCTCGCGTTCGCGCTGGGTGCCGACGCGGTCGAGCCGGACATCGTGGCCACGAAGGACGGCGTGCTCGTGCTCCGGCACGAGAACGAGATCTCGGGGACGACGGACGTCGCGACGCGTGCAGAGTTCGCCGGGCGGAGGACGACCAAGGAGATCGACGGCACGCCGCTGACGGGGTGGTTCACGGAGGACTTCACCTGGGAGGAGCTCGCGACGCTGAGGGCGAAGGAGCGGCTGCCCGCGATCCGGCAGGCGAGCTCGACCTTCGACGGCAGGTATCCGGTGCTGAGGCTGCGGGATCTGCTCGGAATCGTCGACAGGGCGTCGGACGACGCCGCACGCCGGCTCGGGGTGGTGGCGGAGATCAAGCACGCGACATACTTCGACTCCATCGGCCTGCCGCTCGCTGAGCTCTTCGCGGCGGAGGTTGCGGAGGCCGGGTGGATCGACAATCCGGGGCTGGTCGTCGAGAGCTTCGAGAAGACCGTGCTCGGTCAGGTGCGCAGGCAGGGCTTCCGCGGCACGCGCGTCTACCTGCTTGAGGACTCGGGCGTCCCCGCCGATCGCGCGGCAGCGCAGGGGTCTGCTGCCGCTGGATATGCCGATGATCTGACGGCGCGCGGGCTGTACGCGCTCGGAGCGGCGGCCGCCCCCGACCGCGTGGACGGCATCAGCGTCGAGGTGTCGCAGGTGCTCGCGTCCGGTTCCGTCGCCGTCTCCCTGTTCGAGGACGACCCGTCGGACATCGATGTCGGCGCGGTGACTTCGGACCTGGTCGACACCGCCCACTCGGCGGGCCTCGGCGTGTACTGCTGGACGCTCCGCCCGGAGAACGCGCTGATGCCGGAGGAGTTCCGCGGGCAGGGGCGCGACGACCAGTGGGGCGATTGGCGGAGGCTGTTCTCGATCCTGCTGCACTCCGGAGTGGATGGGGTCTTCGCCGACCACCCGGATCTGGCCGTCGCCGTGCGCGACGAACACTGATATCACCGGGTCCCTGAACGTCTCGCGGCTGGGATGACAGGGGTGGAGGCTAAAATCGTTGGAGACATGACGAGCCTCCCCGACGCCTCTCCCTCCGCCACCCCGATCATCCTCGACGGCCGATCCGGTCACGGGCGCCCCGGCGACGGTGGAGACTCCGCGAACGACCGGCTTTTCGCCGGCTTGAACCCCCAGCAGCGCGAGGCGGCCGAGTACCGCGGAGCAGCCCTGCTGATCGTGGCCGGCGCCGGATCGGGCAAGACCAGCGTGCTGACGCGCCGCATCGCCGGCCTCATCGAGACCCGAGAGGCCTGGCCGAGCCAGATCCTCGCGATCACGTTCACGAACAAGGCCGCCGCCGAGATGCGCGAGCGCGTCGAGGTGCTGCTCGGCGGCAAGGCGCAGGGCATGTGGATCTCCACGTTCCACTCGGCCTGCGTCCGCATCCTGCGTCGTGAGGCGGAGACCATCGGCAAGACGCAGAGCTTCACGATCTACGACTCCGGCGACACCCGGGCGCTGCTCAAGCGGATCATCAAGGGACTCGACGCCGACACGCTCGGCTTCACGGTGGCGGGAGCGGCCGGCCGCATCTCCAAGCTCAAGAACGAGCTGACCGACATCGAGACCTACGCGCGCTCCGCGAACCTGAGCGACCCGCAGGAGGTGATGTTCCTCGAGATCTTCCGCCAGTACACGCGCGCCCTGCGCACGGCGAACGCGTTCGACTTCGACGACCTCATCGCGGAGACGGTGTTCCTGTTCCGCGCCTTCCCGAAGGTGGCGGCCCTGTACCAGCGGCGCTTCCGCCACATCCTGGTCGACGAGTACCAGGACACGAACCACGCGCAGTACTCCCTGATCCGCGAACTGACGATGCCGATCGCGCCGGCCATCGCCGACGAGCTGGAGGCCCAGGGGCACCACGTCGAGTCGATGCGGGATGCGGTAGGCGTGATCCCCGGCGCCTCCCTCACCGTGGTCGGCGACTCCGACCAGTCGATCTACGCGTTCCGCGGCGCTGACATCCGGAACATCGTCGAGTTCGAGCGCGACTTCCCCGGCGCGAAGGTGGTGCTGCTCGAACAGAACTACCGGTCCACGCAGAACATCTTGAGCGCGGCCAACGCCGTCATCGCCAACAACTTCGACCGCAAGGACAAGAAGCTGTGGACCGCGGTCGGCGACGGTGAGAAGATCATCGGCTTCACCGGGTATTCCGGTCACGACGAGGCGCAGTTCGTCGCCGACGAGATCGAGAAACTGCACAGCGCCGGCATGGACTACAAAGACATCGCCGTGTTCTATCGGACCAACGCTCAGACGCGTGCGCTCGAAGAGATCTTCATCCGCTCCGCCCTGCCGTACCGGATCATGGGCGGCACCAAGTTCTACGAGCGCGCCGAGATCAAGGACTCGATGGCGTATCTGATCGCCGTCGCGAACCCGGACGACACCCTCGCGCTGCGCCGCATCCTGAACACCCCGAAGCGCGGGATCGGTCCGGCGACCGAGACCCAGCTGGCCAGTTACGCGGAGGACAACGGGATCAACTTCCGTCAGGCGATGCGCGACGCGGGCTCGCTCGGGCTCGGCCCGAAGGTGACGACCGCGATCCTGCAGCTCGCGACGTTGCTGGACGACGCGGCCGCCAAGATCGACCCGGAGAATCCGGCCGGGGTGTCGTCGGTCGCCGACGTGCTCACGTTCCTGCTCGACGGCAGCGGATACCTGGATGTGCTCCGCAACAGCAGGGACCCGCAGGACGAGGCCCGCGCAGAGAACGTGGACGAGCTCGTCGCGGTGACGCGCGAGTTCGCACGCAACAACCCGGATGGCGGCCTGGTCGACTTCCTCACCGAGGTCTCCCTGGTGGCTGCAGCGGACGAGATCGACGATTCGAGCGGAACCGTCTCGCTGATGACCCTGCACACCGCGAAGGGCCTCGAGTACGACGCCGTCTTCCTGACCGGCATCGAGGAGGACCTCCTTCCGCACCGGATGTCCGCGAACGAGCCGGGTGGGCCGGCCGAGGAGCGGCGCCTGTTCTACGTGGGCATCACGCGTGCCAAGAAGCGCCTCTTCCTGTCGCTGGCCATGACGCGTGCGCAGTTCGGCGAGACCGCCGTGGCCATGCCGAGTCGCTACCTGCAAGAGATCCCCGCCGATCTGATCGACTGGAAGCAGTCGCCCGGCACCGCGAACGGCCGAGGAGGCAGCCAGTCCCGTGCACTCAACGCGCGGCGTCCCGGTCTCGGGTCCGGGTCCGGATCCAGCGGGGGAGGCCGCTGGAACGAGAGCCTCACGTCCGGCGGGTTCTCCGCGGGAGGGCGGCCCTCCGATCGTCCGAAGACCGAGTGGCCGAACAGGGTCACCGGACAGGTGCGGGACAACGGCGACCTGGAGCTCGCATCCGGCGACCGCATCCGGCACACGGACTTCGGCGACGGCCGGGTGACGCAGGTGACCGGCGAAGGAGCCAAGCGGGTCGCGCACGTGCAGTTCGAGAAGGTGGGAGCGAAGAAGCTGCTCATCAAGATCGCCCCCATCGAAAAACTGTGAGGGCCCCGCAGCTCACAACGCTGAGCGTCGAGGTCGGCCTGCGGGCCGCGACGGCCGTGGCCGTTCCGTTGCTGATCCTCTTCGCCGTCGGCAGGCTCGACCTCGCAGCGTACGCGTCCTTCGGTGCGTTCACCGCGCTGTACGGACGGAACGAGCCGTATCGCATCCGCATCCGCAGCGTCTCGATCGCGGCGGTGGTGCTCGTCGCGACCATCGCGCTCGGAACGGTGGTCGCCGCCCTCGGCGAGCCGCTCGCGCTGCTCGTGCCGTTGCTCATCGTGGTGGTCACGCTCGGCACCATCCTGGCGGCGACGTTCCAGTTGCTCCCTGCGCAACCGCTGTTCTTCGTCTTCGCCCTCCTCGTCTGCGCCGCCGTGCCGACACCGGCGCACGAGATCGGGCTCCGGATCGGCCTCGCCGCCCTGTCCGCCGCATTCTCCTGGCTGCTGACGATGTCCGGCTGGGTCATCCGGCGCCTCACGGGCACCGCCTCGAACCCCGTGCTCCTGAAAGAGCTGCGCCGGGCCCCGGCTGTCGACACGTCGGCGATCCGGGATGCGCGGGTCTGGCTCGCCGTGGCGCAGAACGTCGTCGGAGTGGTCGTCGCGGGCGGGATCGCGTTGGCATTCGGGCTGGGCCACGCGTACTGGGCCGTCGTCAGCCTCGTGGCCGTCATCCCGCCGGCACGGGCAGCGCACTCCATCTCGCGCTCCGTCCACCGCGTGGTCGGCACGATCATCGGGGTGGGCCTGACCGTCCTGCTGTTGTTCTGGTCGCCGTCTCCGCTGTTCGTGATCGGCGTGATCGTGGTGTGCCAGGTCTTCGCCGAAGTGCTCGTCGGCGCCCACTACGGCACCGCTCTGGTGTTCATCACCCCGATGGCGCTGTCCGTCTCGTACCTGTCGACGACGAAGGTCGCGCTGTCGACCCTTGCCGTGGACCGGGTGCTGGAGACCGTGCTGGGTGCTGCGGTCGGAATCCTGCTCGTGCTCGCGGCGCGGTGGATCGAACGCGTCCGCGGACTTGCGGCGTAAGCAGGGCCGCCAGCCGGTCAGGCGGCTGAGCGCTCGCCGATAGTCGCGCGCAGCCGCTTCAGATACGCATCCCGTGGTCGGTGCCGGAGCCGCGCGGGCAGGCGAGGGTAGACGAGGACGGCCCAGCGCATCCACCGGTCGAAGCGTCGCTGCAGCCGGGCGCTCCACGCGAGGCCGAAACGGCGCCGCAGGTCCGGTGGCAGCAGGCCGACCGTGACCAGGCGCGCCTGCGGGAACACGGCGCGCATCCACAGGGGGATGGTGGACGGGTAGAGGATCTGCCGCGCGACCCGCTTGGTGTCCGCGGTCGGGCGCAGGCCGGCCACGGTCTCGGCCCAGTACGCGTCGAAGTCCGCGCGGGTCTGCGGCCATGCCTCCTGCGGCACCTGCAGGGCAGAGCCGAGCACCGTGAACTCGCGGTAGATCCGCTCGCCGTCGGCGTCGGGGATCCGGCCGAAGAAGCGTTCGTAGAGGTCGATCATCGTGGCGTACAGGGTGGAGGCGACCCACAACTGCAACCGCGGATCGAACGCGTTGTATGCGGGGGCGTCCGCGCTCGCCGCGGCGCGCACCGGCGCATGCGCCCTGTTGACCCACCGTCTGACCACGGCGAACTCCTCCGGCGAGGCGTACACCGACGCGTAGACGAACGTCATGGTGGCGTGGAGCCTGTCCATCATCCGGTTGGCGAAGTCGCTGTGCTCCACCACGCCCCGACCGACGGCCGGGTGCGCGATCTGCAGGAGCAGCGCCCTGCCGCCTCCGGCCAGGTAGATGGACTCGGCCGCGATGTCCTTCGCGCGGAGACCGGCCGGAGCCTGACGGGTTCGCATCGCACCATCCTGCCGCGACAGCCTGCGAAGGTCCGGGATGCGCGTCCGCGCTGGTCGGCTCGCTGGACATCATCGTGCGGCCAGGGCGGCTCGGCGCTCGCGGCTACGGATGGTGAGTCCGGTGAGGCCCAATCCGAGGGAGAGGGCGGCGCCGCCCGCGCACACGGCCGGGATCAGCCCGTCGGCGTCCGATCCTGTGTTCGCCAGTGCGGGGTCGCGGACGGTGGCTGGCGAGACGGCGGGGAGCGCGGGTGGCTCGGGCGCGGCAGGCGGCTCGGGGACGGCAGGCAGCTCGGGCGTGGCCGGTTCCTCGGGGACCTCCGGCGATTCGGGCACTGCCGGCGCCTCGGGGACTTCGGGCACCTCCGGTTCTTCGGAAACCTCTGGTACTTCGGGAACCTCGGGTACTTCCGGCACCTCGGGAACCTCCGGCACCTCGGGAACCTCCGGCTTCACGCCCCGGGTGATCTCCGACGCCACGCCGAACGCGGAGCGCCACGGGCGCAGGCGGCTGCCGCCTTCTGTCGCAGGGGTGTCGGCGGGCGTGATCGACTCGACCCACACGTAGTGACCGACGGCGGGCAGCTCGCACTCGGGCGTCTCGTATTCGCCCGTGCCGCTGACGACGAGTTCGACCTCGCAGGCGACGGGAGCGTCGGACGGCGCATCCGGGGCCTCGACGATCGGGTCGGCGAACGGGCCGAGCAGCCGGCTCTTGATGGTGGCGCGCACCGGGGCAAGGCCGTCCGGTGACGACCAGACGCCCCAGGTGGGCAGCAGGCCGTCGTCGACGGCGACGCCGACGGTGAGGTGGTCCGAGATCATCGCGCCGGGCTCGGCGACGGCCTCGCTTGTGACGGTCGCGACCGTCGGCTGGAAGGGGAGGGGGGAGACGCCGGCGGCGTCGGCCCTCGCGTGGGCTTCCGCGTCGGCCGGAACGGCGACGAGGAGCGCCTGCGCGTCACCGCGGGGGATGGCGATCGTGAGTCTGTCGCCGTATGGAAGCGCGACGAACCGGGCGTCGGCGGTGACGGACACGCTCGCCTCCGTGCCGGTGGGAAGGATGGGGATGTCGACGCCGTTCTGGATGTCGGCGGTCGTCGAGCCGTCCTCGAAGGTGGCCCCGGTCAGCGTGGCCGTTCCCCAGTGCTTACGGGGCGGGAGGACCTCGGCGCCGCCCGTCAGCCGGTCGACCGTGAGCTCGACCCGGAAGCGGCCGGCACCGTCGTCGGCCAGTTCGACCACGCCGTCGGCCTCCACCGACCGCGAGCCGAGCGTACCGGACTCGGCGACCATCGAGTGCGCCCAGCTGAGAACGGTCGCTGCGTCCGCTCCCGCCCTGGCCGCGTACGACGCCGCCGTCGCGTTGTCGAGTCCGGCGACCATCCACGTCGCGAGCTGGCCTGCCGCCGCCGTTCCCCGGTCGGAGGTGCCCGCCCAGGAGCGTGAGATGAAGGCGAGCTTCGCGGCCTGCTCCGGCGAGTACCAGTCGAGCGTCGAACCCGCCACGAGGTCGATCTCGTGGCCGGTCGGGCTCTTCTTGCCTGCCTGCAGGCAGAAGCCGCGTGATCCGTCGTCGAGCGAATACGTGCCGAGCCACCAGCCGTCCGCGGAGAGATAGCCGGGTCCGTGGCCGTCCGCGGAGAGGGCCTGCGCTCCGGTGGCGAGATGGATCGCCGAAAAGAAGAACAGCAGACCGGCCACCGCGAAGGAGGTGATGAGAGTTGTTATTCGGTGTGTCATGGCATCCACCGTCGTCGGTCGGAACGGGGCGGTGGGGCTCGGCGCCGAAGCTGTGGAGAAGTGGATGGGGGAGCCCGGCTGTGGAGGGAGCATCCACGATCGCTGTGGATTTCGCGGCTCGTTTCGCGGGCGTTCAGCAGGACGCGCTAGAGTTCTTTCTGGCGAAATTTATCTCGGCGTCGAGCTATTCTCCCGCCGAACTGCCTAGGAGAAATCGGCCGGCAAGCGCCACGAGCGTGCCGGAACCAGCGGATTGGATAACCGTGGATCTATACGAGTATCAGGCCAGAGACCTGTTTGAGCAGTACGGTGTCCCGGTCCTTCCGGGCATCGTCGCGGACACCCCTGAGGAGGTGCGCGCAGCGGCGGAGAAGCTCGGTGGAGTGGTCGTCGTCAAGGCGCAGGTGAAGGTCGGTGGTCGTGGTAAGGCCGGCGGCGTCAAGGTCGCCAAGAACCCGGATGAGGCAGAGGAAGCCGCGAAGGCCATCCTCGGGCTCGACATCAAGGGTCACATCGTCCGTCGCGTGATGGTCGCCGGCGGCGCCCGCATCGCGAAGGAGTTCTACTTCTCGGTCCTGCTCGACCGGGCCAACCGCTCGTACCTGTCGCTCACCAGCGTCGAGGGCGGCATGGAGATCGAGCAGCTCGCCGTCGAGAAGCCCGAGGCGCTGGCGCGCATCGAGGTCGACCCGATCACCGGTGTCGACGCGGCGAAGGCCGCCGAGATCGCGAAGGCCGCCGGATTCCCGGACGACCTCGCAGGCAAGGTCGCCGACGTCTTCGTGAAGCTGTACGAGGTCTACAAGGGCGAGGACGCGACGCTGGTCGAGGTCAACCCGCTCGTGCTCACCGAGGAGGGCGACATCATCGCCCTGGACGGCAAGGTCACGCTCGACGAGAACGCCGGCTTCCGCCACCCGAACCACGAGGCGCTCGAGGACAAGGCAGCAGCCGACCCGCTGGAGGCGAAGGCCAAGGCGAGCGACCTCAACTACGTGAAGCTCGACGGAGAAGTCGGCATCATCGGAAACGGCGCAGGGCTCGTCATGAGCACGCTCGACGTCGTCGCGTACGCGGGCGAGAAGCACAAGGGCGTCAAGCCGGCCAACTTCCTCGACATCGGCGGCGGAGCATCCGCAGCCGTCATGGCCGCCGGTCTGGACGTCATCCTGAACGACCCGCAGGTCAAGAGCGTGTTCGTGAACGTGTTCGGCGGCATCACCGCCTGTGACGCGGTCGCCAACGGCATCGTCAAGGCGCTCGAGATCCTCGGCGACGAGGCCAACAAGCCGCTCGTCGTCCGTCTCGACGGCAACAACGTCGACGAGGGTCGCCGCATCCTCACCGAAGCCGCGCACCCGCTGGTGACGCTGGCTCTCACCATGGACGAAGGCGCCGACAAGGCCGCCGAACTGGCTGCGAAGTAGTAAGGGCGCGATCAAGAATGTCTATCTTCCTCAACAAGGATTCCAAGGTCATCGTTCAGGGCATCACCGGAGGTGAGGGCACGAAGCACACCGCCCTCATGCTGAAGGCGGGCACCCAGGTGGTCGGTGGCGTGAACGCCCGCAAGGCCGGAACGACCGTCACGCACGGCGATGTCGAGCTCCCCGTCTTCGGAACGGTCGCGGAAGCGATCGAGAAGACCGGCGCGGACGTCTCCATCGCGTTCGTCCCGCCCGCGTTCACGAAGGACGCGGTCATCGAGGCCATCGACGCCGAGATCCCGCTGCTCGTCATCATCACCGAGGGCGTGCCCGTGCAGGACTCCGCCGAGTTCTGGGCGTACGCGCAGGAGAAGGGCAACAAGACCCGCATCATCGGGCCGAACTGCCCCGGCATCATCACCCCCGGTGAGTCGCTCGTCGGCATCACCCCGGCGAACATCACCGGCAAGGGCCCGATCGGCCTCGTCTCGAAGTCGGGAACGCTCACCTACCAGATGATGTACGAGCTCCGTGACCTCGGGTTCTCGACCGCCATCGGCATCGGCGGCGACCCGATCATCGGCACGACCCACATCGACGCTCTCGCGGCGTTCGAGGCGGACCCGGAGACCAAGGCCATCGTCATGATCGGCGAGATCGGTGGCGACGCGGAAGAGCGCGCCGCCGACTTCATCAAGGCGAACGTCACGAAGCCGGTCGTCGGCTACGTGGCGGGCTTCACCGCTCCCGAGGGCAAGACGATGGGCCACGCCGGCGCCATCGTCTCCGGCTCGGCGGGCACCGCCCAGGCGAAGAAGGAGGCCCTCGAGGCCGCCGGTGTCAAGGTCGGCAAGACGCCGTCCGAGACCGCAGCCCTGCTCCGCGAGGTCTACGCGGCGCTGTAGAACCACCGGAGGGAGCGCATCCCTCCACAGGTAAGGACCCCGTGGAGTTCTCCACGGGGTCCTTGTTTTTCCGTCGCGCGGAAGGCACTGAGCGCTACAGTGAGCAGCAGCGGGAAAGGGGGGAGCGACATGGCACGCATCACCAACAGCGAGTTGCTCCAGCGCATCGCTCAGCTCGAAGCCGAGAACGCCGGACTGCGCGAGACCATCGAGACCATCGAGAACGATCCGACGCAGCCGATTCCGCCGCACGAGGCAGCCGTTCCCAGCACCGCTGTGCCACGAAAGCACACCAGGAGCTGGGCCTGGACTCTGCTCGCCGCCGTGCTCATCCTGATCGGCGCCCTTCTCGCCCCCGTCGCCGTCGTCTCGTCCTGGGCAAAGGTGCAGCTGACAGACACGGATGCGTTCGTCGCGGCATACGCACCGCTCGCCAAAGACGCCGGGGTGCAGTCGTTCGTCACCAGCCAGACGATGGACGTCATCCAGCAGAACGTGGATGTGCCGGCGATCACGTCCGACGTGGTCGACGGCATCACCTCGCTCGGCACCGGTCCGGCGGCCACCCGCGCCCTCGAGGCGCTGAAGGGGCCGGCCGCCCAGGGCATCCTGTCGCTGATGCGATCGACAGTGGATGGGTTCGTGCGGTCGGACGCGTTCGCACAGGTCTGGCAGGAAGCACTCCGGGCGAGCCACACCCAGCTGGTCGCGACGATGCAGAACGATCCGAAGGCGGCCATCGCCGTCGGGTCTGACGGCTCGGTCGGCGTTCAGCTCGGGCCGATCATCGACAGGGTCAAGGCGATCCTCGTGAAGCAGGGGCTCACCTTCGCGTCGCAGATCCCGTCGGTGGATCGCACCATCACGATCGCGCAGAATTCGTCGCTTCCGACCATCCAGCTGTTCTACGGCGTCGCGGTCGCGGCGGGGGCCTGGCTCCCGTGGGTGGCGCTGCTCCTGCTCGCGGCGGGCGTGGTCGTGGCCAGACGCCGCGCGCTCGCCTTGGTCTGGGCTGCGGTGGCCCTGGCGTTGTCGATGGTCATCATCGTGGCGGGGATCGGCATCGGCAGGCTGGTGTTCGTCGGCTCGGTGTCGCCGTCGCTGATCCCGTCCGGTGTCGCGCGAACCGTCTTCGACACGCTCACCACGGCGATGAGGGACACCGGGATCGCCGTGCTCGTGCTCGCCATCGTGGTTGCTGTCGTCGGCTGGTACTCGGGACCGTTCGCGGTGCCGAGACGGCTGCGCGGGTTCTTCGGGGCCGGGGTCACCTGGGTCCGGACCTCCGCCGAACGACACGGGATCAGCACGGGGAGGACCGGGGAGTGGCTGTATGCGCAGCGGACCCTGCTGCGCGTGCTCATCGCCGCAATCGCCGCGGCCATCGTCCTGTTCGTCCGCCCACTGACGCCGTCGCTCATCATCTGGACGCTGGTCATCGCCGCGCTCGTGGTCGCCGTGCTCGAACTGGTGCAGCGGCCGGTCATCACGGTGCCGGAGACCGCGGACGACGAGACCCCGATCATGACCGTCTCCTGACCGCCGAAGTGTCGGCGGAGCGGCGCGACGCCCGACCGGTAGGCTCCATTCGGTCATGAATCGCACAACCGTCGCCCTGCTCGCCGCGCTGGAGGCGGTCATCGTCGTCGCGATCGGCCTCGCGATCTCGCTCGTTCCGCTCACCGTCCTCTGGGCGGCCCAGTATCACCTCGCGGCGGACTGGTTCACGTTCTGGCGGGCGTCCGCAGACATCTGGCTCGTCGGCCACGGCGTCAACCTCACCGTCACGCTCGACGCTCAGGCGGCGGCGACCCTCGGGCTGCCCGGCGCCGTCATCCCGTTCCAGGTCACGATCGCGGCGCTCGGCTTCGCCGTGCTCACCGCAGGGCTCGGCGTGCGCACCGGCCTGCGCGCCGCGGAGACGCCGTTCCGCCTCACGGGCGCCGTGAGCGCCGTCGTCGCCTTCGCCGTGCTCTCGGCGGCCGTGACCTTCTCCGCGGGGAGCGCCCCCGTGCATCCATCGGTCTGGCAGGGGATCGTTCTGCCGCCGTTCGTCTACGCCGTCGGGGTGCTCTGCGGGTTCGGCTTCGCCGCGCTGCGGGCCGAGCGCGATGGCAAAGACATCGGGCTGAGCGACCGGAACGACCGGGGCGAGCGGAGCGGCCAGGCGGAAGGGCCGCAGTCCCGGGGCGCGGTGCTTTCCGCCATCGCAGCCGCGACCAACCGCATCCCGCCGATGATCCGGGATGCGTCGGCCGTGGCCCTCCGCGCCGGCACCGGGGCTGCCGCGCTGGTGATCGCGGGCGCCGCCCTCGTGCTCACGATTCTCATCCTCGGCAACTACGGCGGCATCATCAGCCTGTACGAGCAACTGCAGGCGGGTGCTCTCGGCGGCGCGGCGCTCACCATCGCGCAGCTCGCCTTCATCCCGAACCTTGTCATCTGGCTCGCCTCCTGGATGGTCGGTCCCGGTTTCGCGATCGGCACCGGCTCGTCGGTCAGCCCGATCGGCACAGAGCTCGGGCCGCTGCCCGGGCTGCCGCTGTTCGGCGTCATCCCCGCCGGAGGGTTCTCGTTCGGGCTGATCGGCGTGCTGGTGCCGATCGTCGCCGGCTTCCTCGCCGCGGCGCTGCTCCGCTCGCGGGCGACCAGGATGCACGACCTGCATGGGACATCCGGACTCTTGGTGGCCGCGCTCGGCATCGGTATCGTTGCGGGCATCGAACTCGGCCTCCTGGCCTGGTGGTCGTCCGGCGCCATCGGTCCAGGACGGCTGCACGACGTCGGTCCGAATCCGTGGCTGGTGGGTTCGATCGCGGCGGCGGAGGTCGCCGTCGCGGCGATCATCGGGCTGGTGGCGGGAGGTCGGGCGAGACGATGAGCCGCTGGAACGTGCCGTTCCGCTTCCCGAAGCTGGAGATCCACCGCCGGTCGGTCGAGGCGAGGCAGCTCGTCGAGAGCCCGTCGGCGCAGCTGCAGGAGTTCCTGGTCAAGCTGGGCAGCGCGCTGCTCTCGGTCGGTACGGCGGCGACGGACATCCAGCGCACGCTGAAACGCGTCTCCGTCGCGCTCGGGTCGCCGAACGCCGCCCTCATCGTGTTCCCGACGCTGATCTTCGTGGGGATGCCGGACGAGAAGGAGACCCGCTTCGACATCGCGGAGTCGCCGGGCGGCGAGGTGCGGTTCGACAGGGCGGCCAGGATCTACACCGTGGTCGACCACGCGCTCGCCGGAACGATCACCGCCGTCCAGGGCATCGAGGCCATCGAAGCGATCACGGCGGCCAAGCCGCGCTTCCCGACGGTCGTGCGGGTGCTCGGTCACGGCCTCGCGGCGGCGGGCGTCGGCCTCGTGCTCCTCGGGGCTGAGCCGATCAGCATGGTCTACGCGTTCGTGCTCGGTGTGCTGGTCGGTGTGGCCAAGCTACTGGTGCGGCCCGGCACGTACGCCGCCATCCTGCTCCCCGTCTTCACGGCGTTCGCGCTCGCGCTGATCGTCTTCGCCGCCGCACGCACCGATCTGGTCCCCGAGCCGCTGCAGGTGCTCGTGCCGCCGCTGGTCACACTGCTGCCGGGCGCGGTCCTCACCACGGGCATCCAGGAGCTCGCGGCGGGGGACATGGTCGCGGGGGCGAGCAGGCTCGTCTCCGGGATCGCGCAACTGCTCTTCCTGTCGTTCGGGATCCTGGCGGCCCTGACGATCACGGGCGTCCCCGCATCCACTGCTCTGCTCACCACGCACCCGCCGCTCGGCGCCTTCCAGCCGTGGGTGGGCGTCCTGCTGTTCTCGCTCGGAATCTTCCTCTATTACTGCGGGCCGCGGCGCTCGCTCTACTTCCTCACCCTGGTGCTGCTCGTCGCATACGGAGCCCAGCTGCTCGGCGCGGTGATCATGGGGAGCGAGTTCAGCGGGTTCTTCGGGGCGCTCGCGCTCACCGTGGTGGCGTATCTGGTGCAGTCGATCAGGGGCGCGCCTCCGGCGGTGGTGTGCTTCCTGCCCGCGTTCTGGCTGCTGGTGCCGGGTGCGACCGGGCTGATCGGTCTCACGCAGAGCGCATCTGGAGTGAACTTCGATTCGAGCAGCTTCCCGACCATCGTCGGATCGATCGTCGCCATCGCGCTCGGTGTGCTGGTGGGGACGGCGCTGTACCGACAGATCTACAGCGTCGCCCCGACCGCGTGGGGCCTGCGGTTGGTCTGACCGGCCCGCGGCGGCGTCAGGCCTCCGCCGGCCTGCCGGTGTAGAAGGTGAAGGTCGCGTCCGCGGTCCGAGCTGCCGTCTCGGGCTCTGCGCCCGCCAAGAGGTGGGCATCCGCCCAGCGGTCGGCCGCCGCGCGGGTGAACGCTGCGCCCTCGTCGGAGAGGGCCCAGGCCTGTCCCTCCTCGGGCGAGATGGCGCTGTCCTGCGTGCCGAAGTGGAGGGCGAGGCCGAGCACGGCCTGGTCCCAGCCCACGCCGGTCGCGCCCGGCCCGTACGTCTCCCACAGCTGTTCGGGGACGTCGGCCACCCGCGCGATGTGTTCGAGGGTGAACCGGGTGCTGTCCTGCCCGATCGACGTGAGCCGGACGGTGACCCACGTGACGCCGCCGCCGAACTCCCACGTGATCCGGTACTCCGCCGACCCATCCGCCGGCGGGGAGCAGGCGAGGATCTCGCCCCCGGCGTTGCCGGTGAGCTGGTAGCGGCCGCCGAGGCGGAGGTCGCCGGTGACCGGGAGGAACCAGCGCGCGATCCTGTCCGCCGTGGTGGTGGCGTCCCAGACGTCGGCGATGTCCGCCGGGTAGTCCTGGGCGATGGTCTGGATGCGCGTCGGCTCTCCGTCGATCTCCTCGGTGCGGAGGGTGCGGGTGACCGCATCGATCTGTGCGTTGACGTCGACCATGATTTACTCCTCGTCCTGCGGTGTGGTGTGAGTGGAATCGGATGGGTGGTGCGCGGCGTCGCCGCCGGAAGCGGCGAGCCGCGCGGAGCGCTTGCCCCTGGCGAGCTCGGTCCCGAGGGCGGAAAGCGGCCCTGTCCAGAACCGCTCGAACGGACTCAGCCAGGTGTGTGCCTGCCGGAGTCCGTCGGGGGCGACCGCGTACATGCGGCGCGTGCCGTCCGCGCGCACGTTCGCGAAGCCGTGTTCTCTGAGCACCCGCAGGTGCTGCGAGACGGCCGGCTGGCTGATGCCGAACTCCCGGGCGATGACCGCCGTGATGTCGCCGGCGGCCTCCTCGCCGTCCACGAGCAGTTCGAGGATGCGGCGTCTGACCGGGTCGCCGAGGACATCGAAAGCGTGCATGACTCCAATGGTTGCGCCGCGGCTTATATAAGTCAAGTCTTAAATCATCGAGGCTGTGGTCTGCCGCCCGCCGTGCCCGCCGCTAGGCTTGTGGCGTGCTCTCGATTGTGGTGCTGATCTCCGGCGGCGGGTCCAACCTGCGCGCCCTGCTCGAAGCGTCGCAGGACGCGGAGTTCCCCGCCAGGGTGGTCGCCGTCGGCGCCGACCGCGACGCGGACGGGCTCG
Source organism: Leifsonia sp. NCR5 (assembly GCF_002105485.1). Lineage (NCBI taxonomy): Bacteria > Bacillati > Actinomycetota > Actinomycetes > Micrococcales > Microbacteriaceae > Leifsonia > Leifsonia sp. NCR5. Next base: position 36,681 of record NZ_NCSR01000016.1, on the reverse strand, counting down.
CGCACGCGGAAGAGTTCGGCATCCCGTCGTTCACCGTCCCGTTCTCGTCGTTCGACGACAGGGACGAGTGGGGCGACGAGCTCCTGACGCAGATCGAGCAGTGGCAGCCGGACCTGGTGATCCTCTCCGGCTTCATGCGCCTCGTGCCACCGCGGGTCGTTGCCGCGTTCTCGCCCAACCTCATCAACACCCACCCCGCATACCTTCCCGAGTTCCCCGGCGCCCACGGGGTTCGGGATGCGCTGGCCGCCGGGGTCACCCAGACCGGCGCGAGCCTCATCGTGGTCGACAACGGCGTGGACGCCGGGCCGATCATCAGCCAGGAGCGCGTCCCCGTGCATCCCGATGACACGGAGGCCGCCCTCCACGAACGCATCAAACCAGTGGAGCGACGGCTGCTCATCGACGCCGTCCTCGACATCGCCAACGGACACATCGACCTCAAGGAGCTTGCACGAGCATGAGTGGACCCCGCCACGACGCCAGCCTCTACCGCGAAAGGGACATCGTCCCGATCCGCCGCGCGCTGATCTCGGTCAGCGACAAGACCGGGCTCCTCGAGCTCGCGAAGACGCTCGCAGACGCGGGTGTCGAGATCGTCTCCACCGGGAGCACGGCGTCCACGATCCGGGATGCGGGCTACGAGGTCACCGACGTCGCCAGCGTCACCGGCTTCCCCGAGTCGCTCGACGGCCGCGTGAAGACCCTGCACCCCGCCATCCACTCCGGCCTGCTCGCCGACCTCCGGCTGGCCTCGCACGAGGAGCAGCTGAAAGACCTGGAGATCAAGCCGTTCGAGCTCGTGGTCGTGAACCTCTACCCGTTCGTGGAGACGGTCGCTTCCGGCGCCGTCGGCAACGACGTGGTCGAGCAGATCGACATCGGCGGCCCGGCGATGGTCCGCGCATCGGCCAAGAACCACGCCAACGTCGCCATCGTCGTCTCTCCGGGCGACTACGGCAGCATCGCCGACGCCATCGCGGCCGGCGGAACCACCTTCGACCAGCGCAGGGACTTCGCCGCGCGGGCGTTCGCGCACACCGCTGCATACGACGGCGCCGTCGCCGCCTGGTTCGCAGGGGATGCGCCGAGCACGGCCGACTTCCCCGAACGTTTCGAGGTCGCAGCCGAACTCAAGCAGACCCTGCGCTACGGCGAGAACTCGCACCAGGCCGCTGCGCTCTACGCCGACCCGACCGGTCGCGGCATCGCCCAGGCCACGCAGCTTGGCGGCAAGGAGATGTCGTACAACAACTACGTGGATGCTGACGCAGCACTCCGCAGCGCGTACGACTTCGACCAGCCGGCCGTCGCCATCATCAAGCACGCGAACCCGTGCGGCATCGCGATCGCCGACGACATCGCCGAAGCGCACCGCAAGGCGCACGAGTGCGACCCCGTCTCCGCGTACGGCGGCGTGATCGCGGCCAACGGCATCGTGACGCTGGCAATGGCCGAGGCAGTGAAGGGCATCTTCACCGAGGTCCTGATCGCGCCGGGCTTCGAGCCGGAGGCGCTCGAACTCCTGCAGACGAAGAAGAACCTGCGCATCCTGCAGCTGCCGGAGGACTACACCCGCAAGGCCACGGAGTTCCGGCAGATCTCGGGCGGCGTGCTCGTTCAGGATGCGGACCGCTTCGACACCGCATCCACGTCGTACGGCAGCTCGGCGGGCTGGACGCTCGTCTCCGGCGAGGAGGCGGACGCGGCGACCCGCGCCGACCTCGAGTTCGCCTGGAAGGCGTGCCGCGCTGTGAAGTCCAACGCGATCCTGCTGGCGAACGACGGCGCATCCGTCGGCGTCGGCATGGGGCAGGTGAACAGGGTGGACTCGTGCAACCTGGCCGTCACGCGCGCAGGGGAGCGCGCATCCGGTGCCGTTGCCGCGTCCGACGCGTTCTTCCCGTTCGCCGACGGCGCGGAGATCCTGATCAACGCCGGTGTGCGCGCGATCGTGCAGCCGGGCGGCTCGATCCGCGACGAGGACGTCATCGCCGCTGCGAAGGCCGCAGGCGTGACGATGTACTTCACCGGGGAGCGTCACTTCTTCCACTAGTGCGCCCCCGCAGGGGAGGCGCATGGGCGGGACTCGTGGGAGAATGATCGGCGGCTCACAAGGCCACCGAAATTGCACAACCGCGATCCCACGAGGAGACACCGATGTCCGTCCTGCCCGCTGAACTGGTCGAAACGACCGGAGTGAACCTGCCGCACGAAACGCTGCATGTCGTGAAGGGGAGGCGGAGCGGCCTGACCATCAGCGTCGCGGTGCACTCCACCATCCTCGGCCCAGCGCTCGGCGGCTGCCGTGTCTGGACGTACGACTCCTGGGCGGAGGCCGTCGCGGACTCGCTCCGGCTCGCGGAGGGCATGACCCTCAAGAACGCGGCCGCCGGCCTCAACCGCGGCGGAGGGAAGACGGTCGTCTACCTCCCGCGCGGCACGGTGCTCACGAACGAACAGCGCTACGAGCTGATGCTCGACCTCGGCGACGCCGTGGAGAGCCTCGGCGGCGCGTACATGACCGCCGAAGACGTCGGCACCTCGGCCGAGGACATGTCGATCGTTGCGACGCGCACGGCGCACGTCTGCGGCCTGCCGTCCTCCGAGGGCGGCGTCGGAGAGCCGAGCGACGCGACGGCGGCCGGTGTGTACGCCGGCCTGCTCTCGACGCTGGAGCGCGCCGTCGGCACCCGCTCGGTGGCCGGTCGCCGCGTCACCGTGCTCGGGCTCGGCCACGTCGGCTCGATCATCGCGATGCGGCTCGCGAGCGAGGGAGCCGAGCTCACGGTCACCGACGTCAACCCGGCGAAGCGCGCACTGGCGGATGCGCTCGGCGCACGCTGGGTGGAGCCTGCCGAGGCGCACACCGTCGAGGGCGATCTGTTCGTGCCCGCCGGTGTCGGCGGCGTGCTGACGGACACGGTGATCGACGAACTGCGGGTCAAGGCCGTGGTCGGTCCTGCCAACAACCAGCTCGCGCACCGTGCGGGAGCGGAGCGTCTCGCGGCGCGCGGCATCCTCTGGGCGCCCGACTTCGTCGTGAACGCGGGCGGGGTGATCTTCCTCTCGATGATGAACGAGGAGGACGCATCCGCTGCTGCCACGCAGGAGAGGGTGGAGCGGATCGGCGACACCGTCACTGAGATCTTCGCCGTCGCCGAGGAGCGCGGGATCACCACGCTGGAAGCGGCGGAGGAGATCGCACTCGCGCGCCTGCGCGAGCCAGCAAACGCATAGAAACGCTCCGCTAGGGTTGGTTCCCATGACGACTTCGTGGGGCCGCCGGCTCATCGCATCCGTTTCCGCTGCCGTCGCGGTGGGCGCTATCGCGTTCATCGCGGCGACCTTCGTTCTGCTGGCGGCCAACCAGCTGAACGCCGCAGCGCTCGGAAGCATCACGCCATACGTGATGTACAACGCGCTGGTCGCGCTGGTGCTCACCTTCGCCGCGGCACTCCTCGGCGGCCTGGTCCGTCGCTGGATCGCCGTCATCACGGGTGTCGTCGTGGCGCTGGTGAGCACCCTGCTCGGCACGATCGTGCTGTTCACCGCTCTGAACGTCGGTTTCGCCGCCGCGGCCTGGGCGCAGATCTTCCAGTCCTTCATCGGGCTGAACCTGCCGTTCTGGCTCGCGGTCGCCATCGCGCTGCCCACCGCCGGATACGCGGTCTACCACGCCATCGACGACGAGTCGGCGTTCGGCTCCGGCACCAGGATCGCGCTCGTCCGCATCCCGGCCACCAACCTGGCAGACGGCCTCGTCACCCACATCGACCGTGAGCCGGTGGATGCCGAACTCGCCGACAAGCAGTGGGATGCGTACGTCGCCGCCCTCTCTCAGGCCGGCTGGCAGACCGTCGAGGTCGCGAGCGCGGACGGGCTCGCGGACTCCGTCTTCGTCGAGGACACGGCCATCGTGTTCGGCGACACCGCCGTGATCAGCCTCCCTGGCGCGGACTCGCGCCGTGCGGAGACCCCGGGCACCGAGGCGGCGCTGCGCGCGCAGGGGCTGCGTATCGAGCGCATCCAGGAGCCGGGGACGCTCGACGGCGGGGACGTGCTCAAGGTCGGCTCGACCGTCTACGTGGGCCGTGGCGGCCGCACCAACGCGGAGGGCATCCGCCAGCTGCGTGCTCTCGTCGCGCCGCTCGGCTACACCGTCGTCGGCGTTCCGGTGACCAAGGCGCTGCACCTCAAGACGGCTGTGACCGCGCTGCCGGACGGCACCGTCATCGGCTACGAGCCCCTCGTGGACAACCCCAGAGTGTTCGAGCGCTTCCTCCCCGTTCCCGAGGCGCACGGCACCGCCGTCGTGGTCCTCTCGGACGACACGGTGCTGATGTCGTCGTCCGCGCCCGCGTCGGTCGCCCTCGTCGAGGACCTCGGATACACGGTCGTGCAGGTCGACATCAGCGAGTTCGAGAAGCTCGAGGGATGCGTGACCTGCCTCTCCATTCGCATCCGGTAGCCGGGCGCGACGAGTTTTCTTTCCCCTCTTGTGCATCGGCTGTGCGCGGCCATAGGCTGTAGGGCTGCCTAGGCGGCATTTACGTGAACGCATTCGGGCTAGGGAGGACGCCATGACAACGACCGAGAACACACGAACCATGATCGGGTTCGGACTCGTCGCCGCCGTCGCTTATGCGTCCCCGGAGCCAGCCCCCGCCTGGTAGGTCCCAGGCAGGACATGCTTCCCGGCTGACTGTCGTCGGCACGTCGCGCGGACCATCCACGGTCCGCGGAGTCCACCCCCGGTGGAACGCTCCCTTTTGACGACCCCGCACGACCTCTCAGCACGCTCAGAATCGGGTCACTGTCTGACCCGCGAAGCAATCACTACACAAGAAAACGGATCGATAATGTCTGTCGCTGAAACTCATCAGCACCCCCCACAAAAAGATACGAAAGCACGGGCGGGCACCGTGCGGACTCTGCTGCGCATCCTGCCGTTCGCCAAGTCGGCTGCTCCGCGCATCCTGCTCGGCATGGTCGCCGCCCTCCTCGCCAGCCTGGTCGCACTGAGCATCCCGCAGGTGCTCCGCTGGCTGGTCGACGGGCCGCTGTCGACGGGTGACTCGTCGGCCGTGTGGCCGGCGGCGCTGCTCGTCGTCGGGCTGGGCGCGGCCGAGGCCGTGTTCATCTCGCTGCGCCGCTGGTTCGTGCTCACGCCGGGCACGCACGTCGAGGCGAAGATGCGCAACGGTCTCTACGAGAAGCTGCAGGACCTGCCCGTCGCGTTCCACGACCGCTGGCCGAGTGGCCAGCTGCTGTCGCGCGCCGTCAGCGACCTCGGCCTCATCCGCCGGTGGCTGTCGTTCGGCATCGTGCTGCTGGTGGTGAACGTCGTGACCATCGTCGTCGGCTTCGCCATCCTGATCAGCTGGAACTGGATCCTCGGACTGATCTTCCTGGTCTGCTCGATCCCGCTGTGGATCTACGGGTTCATCTTCGAGGGCAAATACTCGGTGATCGCCCGCCGGAGCCAGGACCAGGCCGGCGACCTGGCGACCGCTGTCGAGGAGTCGGTGCACGGCATCCGCGTCCTCAAGGCGTTCGGCAGGGGCAAGCACGCCCTGAAGAGGTTCGAGTCGCAGGCGGAGGAGCTGCGCGGCACCGAGATCGAGAAGGCGAAGGCCATCGCGGGCATCTGGCTCTGGCTTCTGCTGGTCCCGGATGTGGCGTTCGGCATCTGCCTGGTGGTCGGCGTCTGGCTGTCCTCGCAGGGGCAGCTGTCCGTCGGCGAGCTGGTCGCGTTCTTCGCAACGGCGACCGTGCTGCGGTTCCCTGTCGAGTCGATCGGCTTCCTTCTCTCGATGACCTTCGACACCCGCACGGCTGCCGACCGGTTCTTCGAGGTGATGGACGAGGCGAACACCATCCAGGACCCGGCAGAGCCGAAGAAGATCGAGAACCCGCGCGGAGAGCTCGTGTTCGACGACGTGCACTTCCGGTACCAGGATTCGCCGGAGCGCTTCCCCGACCTCCTCGACGGCATCGACCTCACGGTCGAGCCGGGGGAGACGATGGCGCTCGTCGGTCTCACCGGATCCGGCAAGTCGACGCTCACGGCCCTCACCACCCGGCTCTACGACGTCACGGGCGGTTCGCTGCGCGTCGACGGCGTGGATGTGCGCGACCTCACCCGCTACGACCTCCGCAAGAGCATCGCGATGGCGTTCGAGGACGCCACGCTGTTCTCCGCGTCGGTCAGGGAGAACGTGCTGCTCGGCCGTGACGACCTCGACCCGAACTCGGAGGAGGCGGAGCGCGTGCTCGCCGAGGCCGTCGAGATCGCCCAGGCCGGCTTCGTCTACGACCTCCCGGAGGGCGTGGAGACGAAGGTCGGCGAGGAGGGGCTCAGCCTGTCCGGCGGTCAGCGTCAGCGCCTGGCGCTCGCGCGTGCCGTCGCGGCCAACCCGTCCATCCTGGTGCTCGACGACCCGCTGTCCGCACTGGATGTGGACACCGAGGCCCTCGTCGAGGCGGCACTCCGTCGCGTCCTCGCCGCCACCACGGCGCTGGTCGTCGCCCACCGTCCGTCCACGGTGATGCTCGCCGACCGGGTCGCCCTGCTCGAGAACGGCCGCATCACAGCGGTCGGCACCCACCACGAGCTCCTCGAGACGAACGAGCACTACCGGTTCGTCATCTCGAGCCTCGAAGACGAACAGACAGAAGAGATCCTTCAGGAGGTGAACCTGTGAGCACCGCGACCGTATTGGGAGTCGAAGGCGAAGAGCGCAACGACTTCACCAAAGAGGAGAGCAAGCAGATCCGCAAGCGGTCCCTGCGCCTGCTCGGTTCGCTGATGCGCCCGCTGCGCCTGCGGCTGATCCTGACGGCAGCCGTCGTCGTGGTCAGCACGGCAGGCCAGGTGGCCGGCCCCGCGATCATCGCGTTCGGTATCGACAACGGCCTTCCGGCCCTCCTCAAGGAGGACTGGTTCCCGCTGGCGGCCGCCGGGATCGCGTACCTGTTCACCGGCGTCATCGGCGCCGTTCTGATCGCCTGGTACACGGTGCTGAGCGCGCGGATCAGTCAGGCCATCCTGATCGACCTGCGCAAGCGGGTGTTCCTGCACACGCAGAAGCTCTCGCTCGAGTTCCACGAGTCGTACACGTCCGGCCGCATCATCTCGCGCCAGACGAGCGACCTGGACTCGATCCGCGAGCTGCTCGACTCGGGCATCAACCAGCTGGTGCAGGGCTTCCTGTACATGCTGTTCATCGCCATCGCGCTGTTCTCCCTCGACTGGGTGAGCGGTGTGGTGCTGGTGTGCTCGCTGGTGCCGCTGTACTTCCTGACCCGCTGGTTCCAGAAGCGTTCGCAGAGGCTGTTCCGCATCTCGCGGGTGGCGTCGGCGAAGCTGATCGTGCAGTTCGTCGAGACGATGACGGGCATCCGCGCCGTCAAGGCGTTCCGCAAGGAGAAGCGCAACGAGAAGGAGTTCGGCGGTCTCGTCGAGGACTACCGCGACGTCAACGCCCGCGTCATCCAGCTGTTCGGGATCTTCGATCCCGGTCTCGTGATGATTGGAAACGTGACCGTCGGTGTCGTCCTCCTCGTCGGCGGCTTCCGGGTGGCGGACGGTCAGCTCGCCATCGGTGTGCTGCTCGCCGCGCTGCTGTACACGCGCCGGTTCTTCGACCCGATGGAGGAGATGGCGATGTTCTACAACTCCTACCAGTCGGCCGCCGCTGCGCTCGAGAAGATCTCGGGCGTGCTGGAGGAGGAGCCCTCGGTTCCGGATCCGGTCAAGGCCGTCGACCTGTGGGATGCGGAGGGCAACGTCCGCTTCGACGAGGTCACGTTCGCGTACAAGCGCGACCGGGTCATCCTGCCCAACTTCAGCCTGGACATCCCGGCCGGGCAGACGATCGCGCTCGTCGGATCCACCGGAGCGGGCAAGTCGACGCTGGCGAAGCTGATCTCGCGGTTCTACGACCCGAGTGACGGCTCCGTCACGCTCGACGGCGTCGATCTGCGCGACCTGCACCCGAAGGACCTCCGGAGGGCGATCGTGATGGTGACGCAGGAGGCGTACCTGTTCAGCGGGTCCGTCTCCGACAACATCGCGCTCGGCAAACCGGACGCCACCAGGGAGGAGATCGTGGAGGCGGCGCGCGCGGTGGGAGCCGACGAGTTCATCCGGGGTCTGCCGAACGGCTACGACACCGACGTGAACAAGCGCGGCGGCCGGGTGTCCGCCGGTCAGCGTCAGCTGATCTCGTTCGCCAGGGCGTTCCTCGCCAACCCGGCCGTGCTCATCCTGGACGAGGCGACGAGCTCGCTCGACATCCCGAGCGAGCGCCTGGTGCAGGATGCGCTGCAGACGCTGCTCGCGGACCGCACGGCCGTGATCATCGCCCACCGTCTGTCGACGGTCGCCATCGCCGACCGGGTGCTGGTGATGGAGCACGGCAAGATCGTCGAGGACGGCACGCCGGCCGACCTGATCGCCGGCACGGGCCGTTTCGCGCAGCTGCACGCCGCGTGGAGGGACTCGCTGGTGTGATCGCCGCGTGAACCCACGACAGGGCGCCCGGGTCGAATCGACCCGGGCGCCCTGTCGCGTTCGCGTTGGACTACTTCTTGGCGGTGACGCCGAAGGTCAACGGCACGGAGCTGGTGGTGCTTTCCCCGCCGACCCTGGTCGAACCGACGACGGTCATTCCGGCGAGGGCGTCGGGGACTCGACCCGCGTATCCATTGGTCGGGCGTTTGGTGGTCCCGGAGAGGACGACGTAGAGGTCGGTGTCGTATGGCAGCTTGTCGACGGTGTAAGAACCGAGCAGTGCCGGCGTCTTGATGCTGGCGAGCGCAGCTCCGTCCTCCGTGTACACCGTGAGCGTCACCGCTTCGGCGAGATCGAGCACGTCCTTCTTACCGTTGCCGTTGCTGTCGTTGAACACCGTTCCGGTGATGCTGACCGGCTTGCGCACGCCGAACAGGAAGTCGTTGGTCCTGGCGAGCGTGAGACCGGTCAGAGACCAGCCCTGGCCGCGGCGGTCGACGACGGCGACGTGCATCGCGGGTACGGCGTCGACGAGTTCGGCGACCGTCCGGATGGTACCGCCGACGACGTGGGCGCCGGCTGCGAGATCCTGTCCGACGGAGGCGTCGACCTCGGCCGGGTCGATCGTGTCCGCCAGCTTCGACAGGGCCCTCGCGAGCTTCTTGATGTACTCGTTCTCCGGCGTCGTGCTGATGTCGGAGGAGGACAGGAGCGATGGGTCGGCGAGGATCGCGGCCGGGTCGCCGGAGGCGATGACGTCGATGAGGGCCGTGATGCGCGCCGTGTTCTGGAGCGCGTCGCCGACCGTGAGATTGAACGGCGAGCGCATCATGACGTACGCGCCGGCATCGAGGCCCTGGTAGCCGATCGAGGCCCCCTTGGCAGTGGTGCGGAAGTGGATCGCGTCGCCGATGTCGAGGTTTCCGCTGATCGCCGCCGCGACAGCGGTTCCCACATCGAGGCCGCCGAGGTCGCCCCTGTCGATCAGCTCGACGGTCTTCGCCACGTCGATGAGGATGATCGTCTGGTTGTCCAGGTTCGTCTCCGACGCATCCCTGACCCCGTTGCCGTTGCTGTCTGCGAAGACGGTCGCGGTGAGCGCGCCCTTCGGCGTGGCGGCGATGTCGGCCGTCTGGATCAGGGACAGTCCGCCCACCGTGACGGGGAGGACCGATGCGCCGGTCGCGCCGGCGGACACGTAGTATGTGCCGGCGGCGAGCGAACCGGCCCGGTATGTGCCGAGCACACCCGTCGTGGTGGTGGCTACCGGGTTGCGGGTGGCGTGCGCGTCGTCGGCACTCGCGTACAGCGAGACGGCGACATTCGCGAGCAAAGGCTCGCCGAGGTCGAGCGCGCCGTCGCCGTCGACGTCGGCGAACACGGTTCCGGCGACGGTGTAGATCGCCGGGGAGGGAATGCCGGCCGGAGCGAAGCCGACGGTTGGGACGGCGACAGCTGCGGCGGCGATCAGGGCGAGAGGCGTTCTGCGTACATATTTCATATGTGACCACACTACGGATGAAGTTCTCGCGTCGCAATTCGTAGCAGAATATGAGGTGTGAACGGTAGAATGTCAAACGTGAATACTCGTATGATCAATGGGTACCGTGTTCACTGAATTCTCCGTACGCTTCGATCCCGACTGGAAGTTCCCCACATGACCGCGCTTGAACAGCGGCGGACGGCCCCGCCCTCCCAGGCAGACGCTCCTGCCCGATCCAGGGCGATTGCCCCGAGCAAGGGCCCGTGGTTCACCGACACACTGATCGTCGCCGTCGCCGTCCACATCGCGCAGCTCTTCCGCTTCACGGCAGACGCGAGCGTGCTCACCGTCGCCGGCGTCGCGTTCGACTACGTCGCGGTCTCCGCCGTGCTCGTGGCCGTCTGGTCCGGTTCCCTCGTCGCCTTCCATTCGTACGATCCGCGCATCATGGGCGTCGGCGAGGACGAGTACCGCAGGGTCCTGCTGTCGAGCGTGTCGGCGTTCGGGGGGATCGCCATCGTCGCGTTCATGCTGCAGATCGACATCGCGCGCGGGTACCTGGTGATCGCACTCCCCCTCGGGGCGCTCGCGCTGTGCGTCAATCGCAGGATCTGGCGCGGCTGGCTGGCCCGGCGTCGCGCGGAGGGGGAGTACCTCGCCCGCGTGCTGCTCGTCGGCAGCGTGGACGATGTCGCGTTCACCGCCGCCGCCTTGCGCTCCTCCCCGAGCGCGGGATTCACCGTCGCTGCCGTGGCCACGGACACCTCGCCGGCGACGACCGGCAACGGGGACGAACTGCCGGCCAGGGTGTCCGATATCGCCGGGGCGGCCGAGGCGGCGGCGAACCTGAGAGTCGACGCGGTGGTCATCGCCGGCGAGCTGCCGGGAGGCAGGACAGCGTTGCGCTCTCTCGGCTGGGACCTCGAGCGGGTCGGCATCGAACTCGTGGTGTCGTCGCCCCTGATCGGCGTCGACCAGTTGCGGGTGCGCCACCGCCCTGTCGGCACCCTCCCTCTCATGCACGTCGAGTTGCCGGAGTACTTCGGCACCCGCCGCACGATCAAACGGGTGTTCGACGTCGTCGCGGCCGGTGCCGGTCTCGTCGTGCTTCTTCCGGTCTTCGCGGTGATCGCCGGCATGATCAAGGCCCAGGACGGCGGCCCCGTCTTCTTCCGGCAGACCAGGGTCGGCCAGAACGGGGCGAAATTCTCCATCGTCAAGTTCCGCACGATGGATGTGCGGGCAGAAGCCATGAAGGCGGAGCTGGCCGCGCAGAATGAAGGCGCAGGGCCACTCTTCAAACTCAGAGACGACCCGCGCGTCACGCCCGTCGGCCGTGTCCTGCGCCGCTTCTCCGTCGACGAGCTTCCGCAGCTCTGGAACGTCCTCGTCGGAGACATGAGCCTGGTCGGCCCGCGCCCCGCCCTCCCCGACGAGACCAGCGAGTACGAGCGTCACGAAGATCGGCGGCTGCTCGTGCGGCCGGGCATCACCGGTCTGTGGCAGGTGAGCGGACGCTCCGACCTCTCCTGGGAGCAGGGGGTCGGGCTCGACCTCGACTACGTCGAGAACTGGACCCTGCTCCGCGACGTCGTCATCCTCGTCCGCACCGCGTCGGCGGTCATCCGCCCGAACGGCGCGTACTGACCGTCCTGCTTGCCGCAGGACCGACCCCACACCGGAAATCGACCCGAGACACCAGATAGGAACACCATGAAGACCCCCACCGTGAAGAACGTCCCCGTGACGAGCATCACTGCCCTGCGCCGATCCTTCGCGATCGCCTCCATCGCGCTCGCCGCTGCCGGCCTCGCCGGGTGCGCCGACGCGGGTTCGCCGGCATCCACCGCCACCGCGAAGCCGTCGGCGACCTCGACGCCGTCCGCCTCCGGCGCTCCCGCCGACGCGCTGCCCGAAATCCCCAAGTCGGACGCGGAGTGCCCGGGCGGCACAGCGACGATCACGGAGAACAACCTGGATGTGACCATCCCCGGCGACTGTGCGACCGTGATCGTCGACGCGTCGAACACCCTCGTGACCGTCGGCGCCGTTCAGATGCTCACGATCAACGGCGCGATCAACAAGGTCACGGCCACGTCGATCGAGTCCGTCGTGTTCACCGCCAGCGGCAACATCGTCGAGACCGGCAACGAGCCGAAGGTCGACGACCAGGGCCAGGCCAACGAGGTGAACGTCAAGTAGTCACACGCGACGCGACACACGCGACGAGGTTCCGGCGGGGGAGGCGGCAGGTGCCGCTTCCCCCGCCGCCGTGTCCGGCGAACAGAGGGGTTGAAGTTCAGCCCGCCGTGGACCCGGTGGTTCTCCCGCGCTGGACGCTACGGAGGATGCGGTGTCCGCTCGTGGCGACCGCCCGGAAGAAGGGGAGACGCAGCAGTGGATGCGGCTGGTCGCCGTCGACGAGCACCGCGACCTCCGCCCCTGCGTCGATGCACTCGCTGGCGGTGAACGGGTCGACATCGCGTTCGACCGTCCCGCCGATGATCGTGATGCAGCCGGCCGTCACCGCGTGCCCGGCCGACGCGGTCACGGTGACCCGGGAGGTGCCTGGGGCGACGATCGCGCGGATCGCCCTGGCCAGTTCGGCCCGCTCGCCCGGCCGCCTGGCGGCCCGGCCGGGAAACCCGTCGCCGAGGTCGAGGACGTCGAAACGTGCGCCGGTCGCGGCCTGCACGTCCGCCATCACCCCGGCGGTCCGCGCGATGGCGGCGACGTAGTCCGAGCAGCTCGCGCCAGGCCGGGTGCTGAGCGAGAAGCCGGCGATCCGCACGCCCAGGGCGGCGGCGTCGCGGACGACGCGGTGCGCATCCCGTGCTGTCACCCCGCGCGGGGCGACGTGCGCCGCCTGCGGGGGAGTGTGCGGCTGCAACCGCACCACCAGGGCGAGGTCGTGCGGCGCCGAGGCGAACTTCTCGACGTCCGCCGGTCCGTCGACGACGAACCGGCGGACGCCGGCGTTGTACGCGGCAAGCACCTCGTGCGGGTGCGTCGCCGCTGTCGCGTGCAGCACGCGGCGCAGGTCGGACTGCGACGCTGTCAGCGCGGCGAGGGCTCCGTCATGGGCGGCGACGAACGATCCGCCGGACTCCGCGACCGCCGCGATGAGGGCGGGATGCGCGAGAGCGCTCACGTCGTAGTGCACCTCGACGTTCGGGAACGCCTCCCGCAGCGCACGATACTGCCGTGCTGCGCGGGCCACGTCGATCACGACGAGCGGAAGGCTGTGTCGTGCCACGAGTTCGTCGATGTCGAAGTCGGGCTCCGGCACGGCGCTCCTGTCCAGGTCCACCCCCGCAGCCGGCGGCGCGCCTTCGGGTTGCGCGCCGTTCGGCCGTGCGGGTCGGGTTGCGGTGAACATGGCCTTTCTCCTCGCTCTGGGTGTCGGCCAGTGGGATGCCGTTCGTCGGGCCGGGCGGCATCCCTCGGGTTCTGGTCGGCTTACTCACATGCTGGCCCTGGGGGGTGTGACCCACATCCGGGGGGCCACCCCATTCGTTTGCGTGGAGGCACGGATGCTTTCGAAAGCGCGTTCGGCGATGATTGTCGGCATGTGCCTCCGCGTTGTGATCGTCGACGACCACGCGCGCTTCCGTGCACAGGCGGCAGAACTGCTGAAACTGGAGAAGTTCTCGGTCGTCGGGGACGCTGACACGGGAGCTCGCGGTGTCGAGCTGAGCCGCAAACTCACCCCCGACGTGGTGCTCCTCGACATCGCCCTGCCGGACACCAGCGGCTTCGAACTCGTCTCCGCGATGCACGCCACGGGGGCGGCCGTCGTGCTCACCTCCAGTCGCTCCGTGCGCGACTACGGGCACCGCGTCGCCGATAGCGGGGCAGAGGGCTTCATCAGCAAAGCAGAACTGAGCGGCGAGGCGATTCGCAGCCTGCTAAGGTAAGCGCGTGGTCGCGGGAATCAGCAGTGAGCCGCGCTCGCTGCGTGTCGCTGTCGCCGATGACGCGGTACTTCTCCGCGAAGGGATCGGACAGATTCTGCGCGCGGGCGGGCTGGACGTCGTCGCCTCCGTCGACTCGGCGGAGGAGCTTCTCGCCGTGGTCGACAGCGACCGGGACATCGACGCCGTCGTGCTCGACATCAAGATGCCGCCGACCCACACGGACGAGGGGCTGCGCGCTCTCGAAGAGCTGCGCGCATCCGGGTCCGAGGTGGGGGTGCTGCTGCTGTCGATGTACACGACGGCCTCGTACGCGATCCGCGCGATGAGCGCGGGAAGCGGCACGGGATATCTGCTGAAGGACCGCGTCGCCGACGCGAACACCCTGGTCAACGCCGTGCGCAGCGTCGCGGCGGGCGGCTCGGTGGTCGACCCGGAGGTCGTGCAGCTGCTGGTCTCCGCACGGTCGGCGACGGTGTCGCTCGACACGCTGTCCGCCCGTGAGCGCGACGTGATCCGGCTGATGGCGGAGGGCAAGTCGAACGCCGGGATCGCGGCCGACCTGCACCTCAGCCTGCGCACGGTCGAGTCCCACATCGGCCACATCATGTCGAAGCTCGACGTCGAGGACTCCGCGGAAGGTCACCGGCGCGTGCTCGCCGTGCTGCGCTTCCTTGGCCGGGACGTCTGAGGCGGGGACAGAGGCCGGGATGAGGGCCGCGCGGCTCTGGCTCCGCTCGCTCGCCGTCGTGCTCGCGGTCGCGGCGAATGTCGTCGCGCAGATCGTGAGCGCTATGACCGGCGACTACGGGCCGCGCCCGCAGGGCATCGGCTGGGCGATCGTGTTCGTCCTCGTCGCGCTGGTCTACGCCGGATGCGCGATCGTCGCGTGGAAGGTGGTGCGCAGTCCCATCGCCGGGTGGCTGATGGTCGGCGCATCCCTGTTCTGGGCGGCGGGCGCCTGGTATCCGATCGTCAGGGACATCGGCTGGCTGTGGCCGCTGCTGGAGGGCGTGACCGACCTGTGGGCGGTGCTGGTCGGGATCCTGGTGCTGTCGTATCCGACCGGCAGGATCGTCTCGCGCTTCGACCGTTGGATCGTCATCGCCGTGTCCGTCGCCTTCCTCGTGCGCTTCGCGGGCATCCTGCTGTTCTCGTCGCCGACGCCCGCCGAGTGCGGGTGCGTCCCGAACGCGTACGCGATCGTCCCGAGCGACGGAGCGGACTTCTGGTTCGGGGTCGGCTGGCGGCTGGCTGGGCTCGCCCTGTTGCTGACCGTCGCGGTGAGGCTCGCGATGCGCTGGTTCCAGTCGACGTTGCCCGCGCGGAGAGTGGCGTTCGTGATGCCGCTCGCGCTGCTGCTCTGGTGCTACGGCACTGTGCAGGACTCGGTGAGCTTCACCCTCGGTTGGGACAGCGGCTGGCTGCAGTTCGTTCCTCCGCTGGCGATCGCGCTCATCCCGCCGTCGTACGTCGGCGGCGTGCTCTACGCGCGCGGGCTGCGATCGAGGGTGGCCGACCTGGTGATCGTCGCCCGCGACAGGGTCGACAGGGCGCTGTGGGAGTCGAGCCTCGCGCGCACGCTGCACGACAGTTCGCTGCGCGTCTACTGGTGGGACGACCACCTGGAGGGCTTCGAGACCAGCGACGGCGAACGCATCGCCGACGGCGGCGGGCCGCAGCGCCCCGGCCGCTCCACGCTCACGATCGACTCCGACCAGGGCCCGATCGCGCTGATCGAGCACGATGTTGCCCTCAGTCAGGACGACAGGCTGCTGGATGCGGTGTCCTCCGCCCTGCTGCTCTCCGTCGACAACGACCGGTTGCGCCAGAAGCTCGAGCGCACGCTGCAGGAGGTGCGCGAGTCGCGTCTCCGCATCGTCGAGGAGGGCTACCTCGCCAGGCGCCGGCTGGAGCGCGACCTGCACGACGGGTCGCAGCAGCAGCTCGTCTCGCTCGCCATCAGCCTGCGGATCGCGACGGCGAAAGCCGAGACGGCCGGGAGCGCGGAGCTCGCAGACGACCTGGCGCGCGCATCCACCCAACTGGCGGACGCCCTGAGGGAGCTGCGGGAGCTGGCGAGGGGCATCCACCCGACGGTGCTCACCGACGGGGACCTGGCGTCGGCGATCGAAGAGCTCGCCAACCGCAGCCATCTCCCGGTCGAGGTGCACGTCGACGTGCCGCACCGGCTGCCGGACGTGATCGAGGAGACGATCTACTTCTCGGTGTCGGAAGCGCTCGCGAACGCGGCGAAGCACTCGCAGGCGCGCAACTGCTCGGTGAGCGTGAGCCGGACGGACGGGACCGTGACGGTGGTCGTGAAGGACGACGGCCAGGGCGGAGCCCGCGTCGAACCGGGCGGAGGGCTCGGCGGGATCCGCGACCGCGTCGAGGCCGTCGACGGGCACGCAGAGGTTCAGTCCGTCGCGGGGCTCGGGACGATCATCGAGCTCACCATCCCCGCACCGCACGCAGCGCAGAGCGCGGACTAGCGGGCGGCAGCGGGATGCGTCGCCGCTAGTTCTTCGGCGTCGCCGCGTAGACCTGATCGCCGATGAGGAACGCCGTCCAGCCGCCCGGGCAGCTCACGCCCTGGGCGGGGATGCCGTCGACCGGCCACCAACTGTCCTGCACCGTCGGCTTCGGGATGGGCGCCGGCTTCTCGCAGGTGCCCGCGACGAAATGCGTCTTCGACGCGTAGGTGAGGATGGCGCCTGCACCCTTGGTGTCGTAGTCGACCCGGATGATCGTGGCGTCGTCAGGGACGAACGTCGGCGACCCGAACGCGGCGGTGGATGCCGCCTTGAACTCCTTGGCGGAGTCGTAGATCGCCGCGTCAACGTGAGGGACGAACGCGGCGACGACCGAGCATCCGGAGAGGGTCACGGCGAGGACGGCGGCAGACGCGGCGAGACCGACGAGACGGATACGGTGCACGAAGACTCCTGAAGGTGCGGTAGACAGACCTCACCAGTCAACACGAACAAGCTGAGCGGTGCATCGGTCGCTGGGATGACCCTGCTATGGAGTGTATCGGGCGGCCGGCAGGTCGACGCGGTACGCGGCCGTTCCCCCGCCGAGGAGGGGCGTGCCCTCCGCGCGGTAGTACTGCAGCGCGATGTGCTCGTGGTTGGCGGGAGGGTGACCGCTCGCCCGCACCACGCGCCACCACGGGTAGTCGCTGCCGTAGTAGGCCATGATCTGGCCGACCATGCGCGCGGCGCGCGATCCCAGGGTGGCGGCCACGTCGCCGTAGGTCATCACCCTGCCGGACGGGATCGACTCGACAACGGAGAGGACGCGCTCGACGAACGGCTGGGCGTCGTCGTCGGTGCGGCCGTCGTCGTCCGTGCGGCCGTCGCCGGTCGCGCCGCTCCGCTCAGAGCTCGAGGGCACCGATCGTCTCGCCGTACTGGGTCTCGCCGATGGGCTGGAAGCCGCTGCGGAGGAAGAACTGCTCAGGACCGAGCTCGCCGGGCTCCCAGATGACGTAGAGCCGCGAGAGCCCGCGGTTGCGCGCCTCGTCGGCGAGCGAGTGGACCGCGAACGTGCCGATGCCGCGACCCTGGTCGTCCGCATCCACGTTGATGCGCCAAAGGATCGAGCGGAACTCTTCGTGCTCGGCTTCCGGGTCGAAGTTGCCCATGATGAACCCGACGACCTCGTCGCCGTCGGTGACGACGCGCTGCCAGGAGGTCTGCGGGTTGGTGACGGCGGCCGCAGCCGAGTAGGACACGGGAGCGACGAACTGCTCCTGGCCCGGCTTCAGTGTGAGAGCGTTCGCCGCCACAACGTTCGACGCGCTCAACTCTTCAAGTCTCAACTCAGCCATATCGAAAGGGTAACGTGCGCGAGGGATGCTGGCATAGTCGCGCAGCCTGCCGATCCCCTGAGCGAATTTGTCTCGATGTCAAGATAGTTGCGTGCCTCGGGTAAGCTGTCGACGGCTGAAAAACGGCACAGACCACAGGAGATCCATTGGACAAGATCAAGGTTGAAGGCACCGTCGTCGAACTCGACGGCGACGAGATGACTCGCATCATCTGGCAGGCGATCAAAGACTCCCTCATCCACCCGTACCTCGATGTGAACCTCGAGTACTACGACCTCGGCATCGAGAAGCGCGACGAGACCGACGACCAGATCACCGTGGATGCGGCGAACGCCATCCTGAAGCACGGTGTCGGCGTCAAGTGCGCCACGATCACGCCCGACGAGGCGCGCGTCGAGGAGTTCGGCCTGAAGAAGATGTGGCGCAGCCCGAACGGCACGATCCGCAACATCCTCGGCGGTGTGGTGTTCCGTGAGCCGATCATCATCTCGAACATCCCGCGCCTGGTGCCCGGCTGGAACAAGCCGATCGTCATCGGCCGTCACGCCTTCGGCGACCAGTACCGCGCCACCGACTTCACCTTCGACGGCCCCGGCACGCTCACGATGAGCTTCCAGCCGGCCGACGGCGGAGAGGCCCAGTCCTTCGAGATCTATCAGGCGCCCGGCGCCGGTGTCGCGATGGGCATGTACAACCAGGATGCGTCGATCCGCGACTTCGCCCGCGCGTCGTTCAACTACGGTCTCGACCGCCAGTACCCGGTCTACCTGTCGACCAAGAACACCATCCTCAAGGCGTACGACGGTCGCTTCAAGGACCTCTTCCAGGAGGTCTTCGACACCGAGTACAAGGAGAAGTTCGAGGCGGCGGGGCTCACCTACGAGCACCGTCTGATCGACGACATGGTCGCATCCAGCCTCAAGTGGGAGGGCGGATACGTCTGGGCCTGCAAGAACTACGACGGCGACGTGCAGTCTGACACCGTCGCGCAGGGCTTCGGCTCGCTCGGCCTGATGACCTCCGTGCTCACCACCCCGGACGGCAAGGTCGTCGAGGCGGAGGCTGCACACGGTACGGTCACCCGCCACTACCGCCAGCACCAGCAGGGCAAGCCCACGTCGACCAACCCGATCGCCTCGATCTACGCCTGGACGCGCGGCCTCGCGCACCGCGGCAAGCTCGACGGCAACCAGGAGCTCATCGACTTCACGCACACCCTCGAAGACGTGGTCATCAAGACGGTCGAGTCCGGCAAGATGACGAAGGACCTCGCGCTCCTCGTCGGCCCGGACCAGCCGTACCAGACCACCGAGGAGTTCCTCGCGACCCTCGGCGAGAACCTTAAGGCTCGCCTGAGCTAGAGCTCGACGCACGGTGGGAAGGCCCGGTGGATGCACGCATCCGCCGGGCCTTTCTGTATCGTGGTGTCGCGTTCCGCCATCGCGGGGGAACGGAATCCGAGGGGGAAACCGTGGGAAAAGCCATCCGATCGTCTCTGGCCGTGTCGGCCGCCATCATCGCGGCCGTCGCGCTGGCAGGATGCACGTCCGGTCCAGCCCCGAGCGCCAGCCCGTCGCCGACCCAGACGAAGGCCGCTCAGGCCTCGAACCAGACCCACGACGCCGCCTGCGCCATCGTGAAGGGCGGCCTGACCGATGTCGCCTCCCTGCAGAGCCAGGTGTCGACGGACGACCCGGCCAAGTCCCTCGCCGTCCTCGACCAGGTCGACCAGAAGGTCGCCGACCTCGACGCCAAAGTCACCAACGAGAAGGTCAAGGCGCTGACGAGCGACGCCTCCACGGCCGTGCACGCATACGCGACCTACCTGAAGGGCGTGATGAAGGATCCCGCGAGCATCGACGTGAACCAGATCACGTCGAAGGCGCAGGAGCTGGCCGCGAAGTTCACCGCGGTGCAGAAGGAGTGCGCGTAGTCGCTTGTCCGGGGCGCGTACTCGTATCGCAATATGTTACGAATGCGTCGGCTTCTCCGCAGGACTCGCGCTCAACCTCGCCCGCCGCCGCAAGCGTCGATAGCCCCGTTTGTTACGACTCGGTAAACACCGCACCAAATCCGTCTGAAGACTTGCGCGTCTTTTGTTCGTAAGCTTTACTAACAAACATGAACGCGACGGATGTGCAGCGAGGCACCGCGGCCCTGGCCGTGGATGCGCAGGCGCAGCAGACCCCGGCGCTTCGCGGGTTCGCGCCGGGCAGGGCTCTCCGTCCCAGCGCGAAAGTGCTTCCGGAGCACGCCCGCAGCCACAACCGTTCGCTCGTGCTGCAGACGCTGTACCGGGCGGGGGAGCGCAGCCGCGCCGACATCGCACGGGAGACCGGGCTGACCCGCGTCACTGTCTCCGATCTTGTCGCCGAGCTGCTGGCGGAGGGACTCGTCGTCGAGCTCGGCCAGCGCGAGTCCGCCCGTCCTGGCAAGCCCGCCGTGCTGCTCGACATCAACCGAACCGCCTATCAGATCGTCGGCGTCGACCTCAGCGACCACGCCATGTTCCGGGGTGCCGTGCTCGACATCGACGGCGGCATCCTGCACCGGGCGGATGTTCCGCTCGACGGCGCCACCGGTGAGGCCGCGTTCGCGAAGGTGGCCGAGCTGGTCGACGCGCTCATCGGCGCCGCGACCGCCCCCATCCTGGGCGTGGGCGTCGGATCGCCGGGTGTCGTCGACCTGAGCGGCACCGTGCTGACCGCGCCGAACCTCGGCTGGGTCGACGAGCGGGTGCAGCAGCGGCTGCACGAGCGCACCGGGCTTCCCGTGGTGGTCGCCAACGACGCCAACGTAGCCGTCCTCGCCGAGCACGGCTACGGGGACGCGGCGGGCGACCTCATGCTCATCACCGTCGGGCACGGCATCGGAGCCGGTCTGATCGTCGCGGGCGCCCTCGTCTACGGCAGCCGCTTCGCCGCCGGCGAGATCGGCCAGGTCATGGTCGGCACCGACCTCGGACTCGAGACCACGTACAACCGCGACCAGGTGCTCGAGCACTGGCTCAGCGTGCCCCGCCTGCAGCAGCGCATCCGCGAGGCGGAGGCGTCCGGGTCGGATGCGACACCCATCCTGCGCGAAGCCGGGCAGCGGCTCGGCATCGCCCTCGCGCCCGTCGTCGGCGCCCTCAACCTGTCGGAGATCGTCCTCAGCGGCCCGACCACCCTGCTCGATGGCCCTCTCGCCGAGGCGACCATCCACACGCTCCGGAACAGGACCATGGCCGAGAACCACGCCACGCTCACGCTCCGGATGACCACGCTCGGGCAGGACATCGTCCTGCGCGGCGCGGCCGTACTCGTCCTCTCCGGACAACTCGGGGTCTCGTAACACAGCACCGCCCGAACACGAACCACCACGACCCCAGCACCACGGTGTGGCAATCGCACACACTGACCACCCAAGAAAGCCCCATTCACTACGAAAGGACAGTGCAATGAAGAGAAAGCTCGTCGGCCTCGCCGCTGTGGCTACAGCTTCCGCTCTCGTGCTCGCGGGATGCGCCTCCGGCGGAGGAACCGCCCCGAGCACAGACGGCAAGGGCAAGACGGTCACCCTGTGGCTCGTCGGCGCCGATACTCCGGATGCTCTTCGTACCTACCTCAAGGACGAATTCAAGAAGGAGACCGGCGCGACCCTCAACATCCAGCAGCAGGACTGGGGAGACATCGTCACCAAGCTGACGACGTCGCTTCCCGACGCGAACAACACCCCGGATGTGACCGAGATCGGCAACACCCAGTCGCCGACCTTCACCAACGTGGGTGCGTTCCTCGACATCTCCGACATGTACAAGGACCTCGGCGGCGACAACCTGCTGCAGTCCTTCGTCGCAGCCGGTGAGGTCGACGGCAAGAAGTACACCCTCCCGTACTACTTCGGTTCGCGGTACGCGTTCTACCGCAAGGACGTCTGGTCGGCCGCCGGGGTCTCCGTGCCCACCACGCTCGACCAGTTCAACACCGACGTCGCCACCATCACGGCCAAGAACCCGAAGGGGATCGCGGACTTCTCCGGCTTCTACCTCGGCGGCCAGGACTGGCGCAACGGCATCTCGTGGATCTTCGCCAACGGCGGGGACATCGCGAAGAAGAAGGACGGCAAGTGGGTCGCCACGCTGGACTCCGAGGGCTCGCTCAAGGGTCTCCAGCAGCTGCAGGACCTGTACAAGAACGCTTCCAAGGCTCCGAACGATGCCAAGGACTCGAACCAGTACATCTACCTGAACGACAGCGACCAGACCGTGGACGCCGACGGCAACAAGACGGCTGACACGTCGCTCGCCGCCGCGACGATCATGGCTCCCGGATGGGCGCACTGGTCGATCGGCGACGCATCCACCAAGGATGGCAAGGTCGTCCGCACCTGGAACGACAACACGTTCGGAACGTTCGTGCTGCCGGGCAACGACGGCAAGCCCGCTCCGGTGTTCGCCGGTGGCTCCAACATCGGGATCTCGGCCAAGACCAAGAACCCCGGCCTCTCCAAGACGCTCATGAAGATCATCTTCTCCAAGGACTACCAGGAGATGCTCGGCAAGAACGGCCTGGGACCGGCGAACAGCAAGTACACCTCCTCGCTCGGCGACGACCAGTTCGCGAAGGCTCTCATCGAGTCCGCGTCGAACTCGAAGCTGACCCCGGCGGCTCCCGGATGGGCGTCCGTCGAGGCGGGCAACGTGATGGAAGAGTTCTTCAGCAAGATCAAGGACTCGACCGATCTCAAGAGCCTCGCGCAGGAGTACAACACCAAGCTCGACGCTCTGATGAACGTCAAGACCGGTAAGTAGTACAGCACCACCAGAAACACCGAGCAGGCCGGGGGCGCGGGAAACACCTTCCGCGCCCCTGGGCCTGCCCCCATACTTTTCCCCAGCACCAGACCCTCTCCCAGGAAGGAGGACAGACGTGACGACCACCCAGGATGCCGCCCAGGCCACCGCCAGGGCCGGGCGCCCCGACGCCCCGGCGCCCCGCAAGCGCAGGTTCCAGTTCACCCCGTACGCGCTGCTCATCCCCTCGGTCGCGATCCTCATCCTCGCGCTCGGCTACCCGATCGTGTGGCAGCTCATCACGTCGATGCAGAGCTTCGGACTCGCCCAGCAGTTCGGCCAGCCCGCGCCGTTCGTGTGGTTCGAGAACTACATCACGCTGTTCTCCGACCCGTACATGTGGGTCGTCGTCGCGCGCTCGATCGCGTTCTGCCTGGTCACGGCCGCCGTGACCGTGGTGATCGGCGTCGGAATGGCGCTGCTGATGAACGCCGTCAACAAGGCCGTGCGCATCATCATCCAGATCTCGATGCTGCTGGCGTGGGCCATGCCGGTCGTCGCAGCGATGACGGTCTGGAACTGGCTCTTCGACTGGCGCCGCGGCATCGTGAACTACACGCTCACCTCGTGGGGCCTCGACTTCCAGAACCACAACTGGCTGCAGAACCCGCTCTCCTTCTTCTTCGTCGCCATGATCATCGTGGTCTGGATGAGCGTCCCGTTCGTGGCGTTCTCCGTCTTCGCCGGCCTCACGCAGGTCTCCGGCGAGGTGCTGGAGGCGGCGCAGATGGACGGCGCGAAAGGCTTCCAGCGCCTCCGCTTCATCATCCTTCCGATGATCCGCCCCGTCCTCGGCATCGTGCTGCTGCTGCAGATCATCTGGGACCTACGCGTCTTCACCCAGATCCGTCTGCTGCAAGACAAGGGCTCGATCGCCAGTGAGACCAACCTGCTCGGCACGTACATCTACCAGCTCGGCGTCGGATCGAGCGACTTCGCGATGGCCAGCGCCGTCAGCGTCTTCGTGCTCATCCTGACCATCGCGATCAGCTGGTTCTACGTGCGCAACCTGCTCAAGGAGGACGAATCGTGACCAGCACGCTTCCGCCGACCACATCCATCGCCGGCGCAGACGCCCAGGCCCAGCCGCCGCGCAAGCTCCGCCAGAAGATCAAGCCGTCTCGCGTCGTTCTGGGGATCGTCGGCGTCGTCGTCTCGCTGATCTGGGTCTTCCCCGTCTACTGGATGGTCAACTCGTCCCTCCTGCCCAACGTCGTCCTGCAGAACACCAAGCCGACCTGGCTGCCGTTCGGCGGCTCGTTCGACAACTTCGCCGAGGTCATCAACGGAGGCACGTTCTTCCCCGCACTCGGGATGAGCCTCATCATCGCCGTCGTGACCGTCGTGTTCTGCATCGTGTTCGCGTTCCTCGCAGCCCTCGCGATCAGCCGGTTCAAGTTCCGCGGACGCAAGTCGTTCGTGCTGGCCGTCCTGCTCATCCAGATGCTGCCGGCCGAGGGTCTTTTCATCGCCCAGTACAAGCTGATGGGCAGCCTCAACCTGCTGAACACGGTCGTCGGCGTGAGCATCATCTACATCGCCGCCGTCGTGCCGTTCACCATCTGGATGCTCCGCGGCTTCGTCGCCGGCATCCCCGCCGACCTCGAAGAGGCGGCGATGGTCGACGGGCTCAGCCGCACCCAGGCGTTCATGCGCATCACGTTCCCGCTGCTCGCGCCCGGGCTCGTCGCATCCGGGGTGTATGCGTTCCTCCAGGCGTGGAACGAGTTCACGGTCGCGCTCGTGATCCTGCAGGAGAACTCCAGCCAGACGCTCCCGCTGTGGCTGCGCGGCTTCATCCAGCAGTCGGCGTCCCGCGCGACGGACTGGGGACAGGTGATGGCGGCGTCGACCCTCGTCGCGGTTCCCGTGATCATCTTCTTCCTCTTCGTGCAGGGCCGCATGACCAGCGGTCTGGTCAGCGGGGCGGTGAAGGGGTGAGCCGGCCGGGCATCGCCGAGCACCAGGACACCACAGAACCGGGAGAAGCGAGCGCCGGCCTGCGCCGGCGGATCGCTGCGACCCTTGTTCCCGGTTTCGTGGGCACCACACTGCCGGACTGGCTCGCAGCTCGGCTGCGCGCCGGTCTCGGCGGGGTGTGCGTGTTCGGCCAGAACGTCGCATCCGTCGAGCAGCTCCGCGCGCTCACCGACGCGATCTACGCCGCCAACCCGGATGCGGTCGTCGCGATCGACGAGGAGGGCGGCGACGTCACCCGCCTCTACTACGAGACGGGCTCGCCATATCCGGGCAACGCGGTTCTCGGCAGGCTCGGCAACCCCGGGTACACCGAGCAGGTCGCTCGCCGGGTGGGCTGGGAGCTGCGCAGGGCGGGCTGTAACCTCGACTTCGCCCCGGATGTGGACATCAACTCCAACCCGGACAACCCGGTGATCGGCGTGCGCAGCTTCGGCTCGTCGCCCGAGCTGGTGGCCGAGCAGAGCGCAGCGTGGACGCGCGGGCTGCAGTCGGCGGGCGTCGCCGTCTGCGCCAAGCACTTCCCCGGCCACGGGGACACGGCCCAGGACTCGCACCTGGTGCTCCCCGAGGTCGACCTCGACGTCGATCAGCTGCGCGAGCGGGAGCTGCTGCCGTTCCGCGCCGTCATCGAGGCGGGGGCGCGCACGATCATGACCTCGCACATCCTGCTCCCGCAGCTGGATGCGGAGCGGCCGGCGACGTTCAGCCCGACGATCATCGAGGGCCTGCTTCGCCGGGAACTCGGGTTCCAGGGCGTCGTCGTCAGCGACGCGCTCGACATGAAGGGCGCGAGCGGGGATCGCGGCATCCCGGAGGCCGCCGTCCTGGCGCTCGCCGCCGGCTGCGACCTGCTGTGCATCGGCACGGAGAACACGGACGACCAGCTCGCCGAGATCGAGAACGCGATCGTCGCCGCCGTCGAATCCGGCCGGCTGCCGGAGGCCAGGGTGGACGAGGCCGCCGCGCGGGTGCTCGCGCTGACCGCAGAGCTCCGCGCCGAGCAGGCGGCCGTGCCCATCCCGGCCGACGCCCCGGCCGGGCGGCTCGACCCGACGGACGTCGTCGTCGCGATCAGCACCTTCGACATCTCCGAGCATGCCGCCGAGTGGATGCGCGCCCACCGGGGCCCCTGCTCCGTCGTCCGCATCGACACGGTCGCGAACATCGCCGTCGGCGTGTCACCGTGGGGTCCGTTCGCCGAGGTGGCGGCCGACCCGGACTCCGCGTTCGCGGCGGCGTTCGCGGCGAACCCGACCGTCGTGTTCACCGAGGGCGACCATCCCGAGCTGGTGCTCGCCGCACAGTCGCCCGTGCTGGTGATCGGGAAGGACAATCACCGGCACGCGTTCGCGCGGGAGGCCATCGACCGGCTGCGCGCCGAACGGGACAGCGTGCTCGTGGTCGACATGGGCTGGCCGAGCGACGACAGGGCGTACGCGGACATCGCGACGTTCGGCGCATCCAGGCTCGTCGGCCGGGCGCTCCTCGACCTGCTCGGCTCCGGCTCGTGAGACTCGGCATCGACATCGGTGGCACCAAGACCGATGCGGTCGCCGTCGACGCCTCCGGATCGCTCGCGCAGCGGGTCAGGCTGGCCACCGGCTTCGGGTCGACGGCGGTGGTCGAGACCGCGGTGGCCGCCGTATCCAGGATCGGCGAGCTGACCGGCCTGTCCGCGACCGGGTTCGACTCGATCGGCATCGGCATCCCCGGGCTGGTCGACAACGCATCCGGTCACGTCGCGCACGCGGTGAATCTGGGGCTGGAGGGACTCGAGCTCGGCGGGGAGCTCGCCGGCAGGCTCGGCGTCGGCGTCCGCATCGAGAACGACGTGAAGGCCGCGGCCCTCGGCGCGTATCATCTGCTCGGCCTCGACGGCACGATGGCCTACCTCAACCTCGGCACGGGGATGGCGGCGGGGATCGTGGTCGACGGACGGCTGTGGCGGGGGAGGGGAGGCATCGCCGGCGAGATCGGGCACATCCCGGTCGACCCGAAGGGCGTGCTCTGCGCCTGCGGCCAGCGCGGCTGCCTGGAGACGGTCGCGAGCGGATCCGGCGTCGCCCGGCAGTGGAAGACCGACGACCCACTGCCCGTTCGCGCACTGTTCGCCGCCGCGGCGGACGGCGACCGGAACGCGCGGGCGATCAAGGCTAGGCTTGCAGAGGGCATCGCATCAGCTGTCCGTGTTCTCGTGCTGACCGTCGACGTCGACTCCGTCGTGATCGGCGGCGGCCTCAGTCATCTCGGGGACCGACTGCTGTGCGACGTCCACGAAGTGCTCGAATCCTGGTCGACGAGCTCGCCGTTCCTGGCGTCGCTCTCGCTGCAGGACCGCGTGCGCCTCGTCCCGGAAGATTCACCCGTCGCGGCACTCGGTGCTGCCCTCGTAGGAGAGAAACTCAGTGGCTGAAATCGTCGTCGTCCCCGATCAGGCAGCAGCGGGGGAGCTCGCTGCGCAGAGCATCCTCGACCTGATCTCCACCAAGCCGGATGCCGTGCTCGGCCTGGCGACAGGATCGACGCCCCTCGCGCTCTACCGCGCGCTCGCGGCGAAGGTGCAGACGGCAGGGGTCGACGTGTCGCACGTCCGCGGGTACGCGCTCGACGAGTACGTCGGGCTCCCGGACGGCCACCCGGAGAGCTACCGCGCGGTGATCAGCAGAGAGGTCGTGGAGCCGCTGGGTCTCACGCCGTCGCTCATCCACGTCCCCAACGGGAACATCGACACGATCGAGCACGCCGGTGCCGACTACGAGAAGGCGATCGCCGAATCCGGAGGGGTGGATGTGCAGATCCTCGGCATCGGCACGGACGGCCACATCGGATTCAACGAGCCTGGCTCGTCGTTCGCCTCCATCACCCGCGTGAAGACGCTCACCGAGCAGACGCGCAAAGACAACGCGCGCTTCTTCGACTCCGAGGCGGACGTGCCGATGCACTGCATCACGCAGGGGCTGTCGACCATCCTGCGCGCGCGCCACCTGCTGCTGCTCGCCTTCGGCGAAGGCAAGGCGGACGCCGTCGCCGGAGCCGTCGAGGGACCCGTCTCCGCCAGCAACCCCGGATCGGCGATCCAGCTGCACCCGCACGTGACCGTCCTGGTCGACGAGGCTGCGGCGTCCCGCCTGAAGAACATCGACTACTACCGGTACGCGTACGCGAACAAGCCGGCCTGGCAGAAGCTCTAGCCGCACTCTTTCTCGGTACCGGAAGCCCGGTCCCGTCTGTCGCCGAACTCGGCATGGACGGGGCCGGGCTTTTTTCATAAAAACATTGATTATCCCGCGTTGAAATTTTGCACCCTAAATGAAAGCGTGTGAGAATCGATATGTCGACGGGCTCTTCTCTGAACTCTCCGACAGCGATGACCGGGCTCGGTCTGGAATCGCTTGACCCACCCAGGGGAACGATCCCCTACCCGACTGCTCACGCCGCCTCCCTAGGACGCGTGTGGGCGCCGAAAGGAAATCCGCATTCCCATGCGTAAAAACACACAGCACGCCGGTGCTCCGAAGGGGCTGGCGTTCCGCGCGGCCCGCACCGGTGTCGCCGCAGCGTCCGCGCTCCTCGTTACGGCGGCAGGGCTCGCGTTCGCGGCTCCCGCTTCCGCGGCGACGGACGCTCAGACAATCCCGGTCGTCACGTCACCGGCCGCATCGTCGATCATCTACGACCAGTACCCGGTGTTCTCCGGGACGTCGAAGAAGAGCTACGCGGGCACCCTCTACCTCACCCCAGAGGGCGGCAAGAAGTACACGTATTGCACGTTCAAGTCGGATGCATCCGGCAACTGGTCGTGCCCGAAGCCGACCAAGCCGCTGGCGTACGGCGCGTATATGGTCGATGTCACGGTCTACAACAAGGGAGCGACGTCCAACTTCGCGATCGCGGACCCCGCCACCTATCCGAAGTCCGTCACTGCGCCCGGCTTCGGTGAGACGGTCACCACCAACCGTCCCGAGTTCGCTGGAACCGGCCTCCCCGGCGGCTTCGTCGTCGTCTTCCGCGGAGACGAGCCCGTGGCCGGGGGCGCGATCGACACGAACGGCCGATGGACGGCGCCGGCAATGTCCGACTTCCCGAACGGCGCGGTCGCGCTCCGGGTCGACTTCTTCACCCCGACCGAGCAGACGAAGCCGGTCTCCTCCCTCAACCACTTCATCACGGTGAACGTCCCGATTCCTGTGGTGCCCGTCACAGTGACCGGCCCGGTTGCAGGCTCTACGGTCGACACGGCGACGCCCGTGTTCGCCGGCTCAGGCGAGGCCGGCGCATCCATCGTCGTCACCGACGGAAACGGCGTGCTGCTCGCTTCGACGACGGTCGGCGACGACGGCGCGTGGAGTGTCGAGTCGCAGTTCGGGCTCGCCAACGGTCCCGTGGTGGCCACCGCCACGCAGACGGTCGCCGGAGTGTCTGAGACGACCGCGGCATCCACGAACTTCACGGTCGCCGTCGCTGCTGTGCCCGTCACGGCCGCTGTCGTGGTCACAGCTCCGGCGATCGAAGGGCAGGTCACGACAGACAAGCCGATGTATGCGGGAACCGGTGAGCCCGGCGCCAGCATCCAGGTCCGGGGAAGCAGCGGCGCGGTCCTGGGCTCGACCACGGTCGCCGCGGACGGCACCTGGTCGGTCACCTCGGAGATCCCGCTGGCCAACGGCTACTACATCGGCTCCGTCGTGCAGGAGATCCCAGGCGGCGCGACCACGCAGGCACGCCTGTCGTACGTGGTCAACGCCGTCACCGCGAAGCCGTTCAGCGTGACGTCCCCGGCAGCCGGCGGTGTCCTCGACACCGAGACCCCGGTCTACTCCGGCGTGGGCACTCCTGGCGCTGCCGTGGAGATCCGCGGTAACACTGGCAGGCTCGTCGCGTCTACCACTGTCGACGCGGCAGGCAACTGGTCCGCGACCGCGCAGTTCCCGCTCGGCGTCGGACGGTACGTCACGCACGCATCGCACATCAGCAACGGCGTGAGCACGCCCGCAGTGCTTCAGTACACGATCGTGGGCACCCACTCGGTGGCCAGCCCGAGCGTCGGTGCGAACACCGCGGGTCCGCGGCCCGTCTACACCGGATACGGCCACAACGGCGCCACCATCCAGATCGTCGGAAGCTCGGGCGCCATCGTCGCGACGGCGATCGTCGACGTGAACGGACGCTGGACAGCCACGGCGGACTTCGACTTGGTTGCAGGCCGCTATGTCGGCACCGCTGTGCACATCTTCGAAGGCGTGACGGTCTCGGCCGTCCCCATGGAGTACTTCGTCAAGTAGTCCGATCCACATCGCCAGCAGCCCGACCCTCCTCCGAGGGCCGGGCTGTTCGGCGTTCAGGCGCCGGTCGCGCCGTCGGCGATGGTGCTGCCGGCCGCGAAGACGCGGCGGACGGTCCACTCGTGGTCGAGGATCACGGCGTCCGCCGCGTAGCCGGCGCGCAGCCGCCCGAACCGGTGGCCGTCGCCCAGCACCCGCGCGGGGGTGAGCGTCACCGCTTCGACCGCCTTGACAGGCTCGAGGCCGGCGAGAGTGATGGCGTTCCGGAGGGCGACATCCTGGGTGAGCGTCGAGCCGGCGATGGTCTCCGTGCCGGAGAGCACCGCGAGACCGTTGCGCACGGAGACGTTGAGGCCGCCGAGGCGGTAGTCACCGTCGCTGGCGCCCGCGGCGGCCATCGCGTCGGTGACCAGTGCGACGCGTCCACGCGCCTCGTCGAAGGCGAGCCTGGCGACCGATGGATGCACGTGCAGACCGTCGAGGATGAGCTCCAGGGTCACGTCGGGGTTCTCGAACGCGGCCACGACGGGGCCGGGCGCGCGGTGATGGATGCCGTTCATCGCGTTGAACGCGTGCGTGAGAAGCCGGGCGCCGACCTCGAACGCGCGGGTGGCCTGGGCGTAGTCGGCCGCCGTGTGGCCGACGCCGACCACGACACCGGCCTCGATGAGCACACCGATCGACTCCAGCGCGTTCGGCAGCTCGGGGGCGATGGTCGCGACGCGCATCGTGCCGCGGGCGGCGCCGATCAGCTCCTCGACCATCTCGGGGCCCGGCTCACGCAGGAAGGCGGCGTCGTGCGCACCCCGGCGCTCCGGCGCCAGGAACGGGCCCTCCAGGTGGGAGCCGAGCACGAGAGGGTCGCCGGCCGCGAGGTCGGCGACGATGGACAGGCTCTCGCGCAGTGAGGCGAGTGGGTTGGCGACGTGGGAGACGAGCGAGCGTGTCGTGCCGTGCGCTCTGTGCGTGGCGAGACCGGCGAGCATCTGCTCCGGACCGTCGTCGAACGGGTGGCCGCCGCCGCCATGGCAGTGCAGGTCGATGAAGCCCGGCGTGAGCCAGTGCCCTCCGGCGTCGACCACCTCTCGGCCGCCGCCCTGGGCCGCGCTGTGCCAGCCGGTGCCCGAGCCGGTGGCAGTGATGGTGTCGCCGTCGACGACGAGCCAGAAGTCGTCGACCAGCCCGTCCGCATCCACCTTGCGGGCGTTGTGGACGACGAGGCCGGTCACGAGAACTCTTTGCGTCCGTTGACGATGCCGCTCACGGTCGCGACGACCGCGAACACTCCGGCGACGATGGGCTGGCCGAGGTCCCACCAGGCCAGGGCGGCCGACGCGAACACGACGATTTCGACCAGCGCCTTGACGAACGGGTCGACGTGCAGCACGGCCTTCGGCGAGCGGAACAGCGCCCAGAGCACGATGGCGACGGCCGGAGCGAGGATGCCGACGACGATGTTCCACGGCAGCGGCCAGGCAACGAAGCCCCAGAAGCCGAGGGTGAAGATCGCGAAGAGTTCCAGAACGAACCGGAGGACGTCGTTCGGCCCGACCCTGGTCTCGCTCTGCGGGTGCTGCGTGGAAGTCACGGAATACATTCTATTGCCGCAGCATCCCGTGCCCGCCTAGCGGAAGATGATCGTGCGAGCGCCGTCGAGGAGGACGCGGTCCTCGGCGAACCACTTGACCGCCTGGGTCAGCGTGCGGCTCTCCTCGTCCTGGCCGATCGCGACCAGCTCCTGCACGGTGCGCGAGTGGTCGACCCTGACCACGTTCTGCTCGATGATCGGGCCCTCGTCGAGGTCGCTCGTGACGAAGTGCGCCGTGGCGCCGATCAGTTTCACACCGCGGGCGTGCGCCTGACGGTACGGGTTCGCGCCCTTGAAGCCGGGGAGGAAGGAGTGGTGGATGTTGATGGCCCGGCCGGTCAGGCGCTCGCACAGCTCGGGGGAGAGGATCTGCATGTAGCGGGCCAGTACCACCAGCTCGATGTCGTGCTCCTCGACGGCCTCGAGCACGCGCGCCTCGAACGCGGCCTTGCTCTCCGCATCCGCCACGGGCCGGGACTCGAACGGGACGCCGTAGAAACCGGCCAGGTCGCGCAGGGTTCCGTGGTTGGACAGCACGAGCGGGATCTCGATCGGCAGCTGGCCAGCGCGCTGGCGGAACAGCAGGTCGTTGAGGCAGTGCGCCGCAGTGGATGCGAGGACGAGCGTACGCAGCGGACGGCCGACGTTGTCGACGCGGTGCTGCATCCCGAACTGCTCGACGACGGGAGCGAGAGCGCGCTCGAACTCGGCGCGGTCGGCGGCGGACTCGACCTGGAGGCGCATGAAGAAGCGGCCGGTGTCCGTGCTCGCGAACTGCTGGCTCTCGGTGATGTTGCCTCTCGCGGCGACGATCGCGCCGCTGACGGCGTGCACGATGCCCGGCTTGTCTGCGCAGCTGAACGTGAGCACCCAGTGGTTGGGCTGCGGGGATGCGGGGGCTGAGAGAGTCACCTTGTTAGGTTAGCGATTGCGCAGGCCGCTGCCGAACGCGCGGAGGTGCACAGCCATTGACGCGGCGCACCGAGGTGAAGTTGGATCGGTGCATGACCACTACGGGCGAGCACACCCCGGACGTCCCGACGACACCGGCCACCGGCCTCGGGGTCGAGCTGAACGGGCTCAACACCATCCAGGAGAGCGAACGCCGGGGCCGTCCGCGTGATCTGTTCTGGCCGTGGTTCGGTGCGAACGTCTCGGTGTTCGGCCTCAGCTACGGCTCGTTCCTGCTCGGCTTCGGCATCTCGTTCTGGCAGGCGACGATCGTCGGGATCGTCGGCATCGTGATCTCGTTCCTGTTCTGCGGGTTCATCGCGCTCGCAGGCAAGCGCGGCTCTGCGCCGACGATGGTGCTCAGCCGCGCGATGTTCGGCGTCGAAGGCAACAGGGTGCCGTCCGTGCTGTCCTGGCTGCTCACGGTCGGCTGGGAGACCGTGCTCACC
Organism: Leifsonia sp. NCR5; assembly: GCF_002105485.1. Lineage (NCBI taxonomy): Bacteria > Bacillati > Actinomycetota > Actinomycetes > Micrococcales > Microbacteriaceae > Leifsonia > Leifsonia sp. NCR5. The sequence goes on along the minus strand of NZ_NCSR01000016.1, from coordinate 3,847 downwards.
GCGCTCGCCGTGCTGGCGACGGCGACGGTGTTCACGCAGCTCGGCTGGGAGGGCGGTGTCGCCACGAAGGTGGTGGCGCTCATCGTCGTGGCCGCGCTCATCATCGCCGGCGGTGTGATCGGCTTCCACCTCATCATGCGCATGCAGATGATCATCACCATCGTCACCGGCGTGCTCACCGTGCTCTACATCATCCTGGTGCTCGGCCACATCGACCTCGGCGCCGTCTCCGCGCTGCCCGCCGGCGACCTCCCGCACGTGATCGGCGGTTTCGTCTTCATGCTGACCGGGTTCGGGCTGGGCTGGGTGAACGCCGCCGCGGACTACTCCCGCTATCTGCCGCGTTCGGCGCGCAGTTCCGGCGTCGTCGGCTGGACGACGTTCGGCTCGTCGCTGGCTCCCGTCATCCTGCTGGTGTTCGGGATCCTGCTGGCCGGCTCGTCGGAGAAGCTCAGCACGGCCATCGCCGCGGACCCGATCGGTGCGCTCGCCTCCCTGCTGCCGACCTGGTTCCTGGTGCCGTTCGTGATCGTCGCGGTCCTCGGCCTGGTCGGTGGCGCCGTGCTCGACATCTACTCGTCCGGACTGGCCCTGTTGAGCGTCGGGCTCCGGGCGCCGCGCTACGTCGCGGCGGGGATCGACGGGGTGATCATGACCGCCGGCGCGATCTACGTGGTGTTCTTCGCCAACGACTTCCTCGGGCCGTTCCAAGGTTTCCTGATCACCCTCGGTGTTCCGATCGCTGCCTGGTGCGGCATCTTCATGGCCGACATCAGCCTGCGCAAGCGCGACTACGCAGAAGCCGACCTCTACGACAGGCGCGGCCGGTACGGCAGCGTGCGCTGGCTGCCCATCGCCCTCATCGTGATCGGGACGGGGATCGGCTGGGGTCTCGTCACGAACGCCTCGGCGAACTGGCTCACCTGGCAGGGCTATCTGCTCGGGCCGTTCGGGCTCGGCGGCACGCAGGGCGACTGGGCCTACGCCAACCTCGGCGTGCTCGTCGCACTCGTGATCGGCTTCCTCGGCACCCTTCTGTTCTCGCGCGGCGCGATCCGCCGCCAGGAGGAGCGGTGACGGAGCCGACGCTCGTCGTCGTCGACATGCAGCGCGTGTTCGGCGACGAGGACAGCGACTGGTTCACCCCGCGGTTCGCCGAGGCGGCCGCGGTGATCGAGTCGATGCTCCCCGCCTTCGGGGAACGGGTGGTGTTCACGCGGTTCGTGGCCCCGGCGCATCCGGTCGGTGCCTGGGGGCCGTACTACGAGCAGTGGCCGTTCGCGCTCGTGCCGGAGGACGACAGGCTCTACGAGCTGGTGCCGACGTTCGCCGGACGGGCGGACGCGGTGGTCACCGAGACCACGTTCGGCAAGTGGGGGCCGGGACTGGAGGCGGCGCTCGGCGGGACTACCGAGATCGTGCTGACCGGCGTGTCCACCGACTGCTGCGTGCTCTCCACCGCGCTGCCGGCGGCGGACGCGGGTGTGCACATCCGCGTGGCAGCCGATGGATGCGCCGGGCTGACCGACGCCGACCATCGGCGAGCTCTCGACGCTATGGCGCTGTACGCTCCGCTGATCGAGATCGAGGACAGCCGGAGCATCCTGGCGTCGATCGGGTAGACTCCTTTCTGGTCGGTGGTCGAACACCGGCCCTGGGCGCGCACATGGGCGCGTAGTCGACCCGCCATCCGAAGTCTTGCCGCACCGGCGACCGGATGGGGCGGGGAACGCCGTTCGTTGGACAGTTCGTCATGTCTGCCACTTCAACGTCGCCAATGAAAACCTCACCGAAATTCCCCTGGGCGGGACTGCTCGCGCTCGCCGCAGCCGTCTTCCTGTCCGTCACCAGCGAGATGATCCCCACCGGGCTGCTGCCCGACATGAGCTCGTCGCTCGGCGTGAGCGAAGCGCAGATCGGGCTGCTTGTCACGTTCTTCGCGTTCACCGTGGTGATCACGAGCACGCCGCTCACCGCGCTGACCAAGCGCTGGCCACGGCACGCCATGATCGTCGGCATCCTGATCGCCCTCGGCCTGTCGAACGTGCTGACGGCCATCGCGCCGGACTACGGGTTCGTGGTCGCCTCGCGCATCCTGGGCGGTGTCGCCCACGGTCTGTTCTGGTCGATCGTCGGCGCGTACGCCGGTCACCTCGTGCCGAAGGAGCAGATCGGCAGGGCCGTGTCGATCACGCTCGGCGGAGGCACGCTCGCGTTCGTCTTCGGTGTGCCGCTCGGCACGTTCGCCGGTCACCTGTTCGGCTGGCGGCTGTCGTTCGCCTTCCTCGCCGTCCTGATGCTGGTCGGTGCGCTGCTGGTGTGGAAGCTGCTGCCGACGGTGGAGCGTGAGACCGACACCCACGCCGACCGGATGCGCGGTGTGCCGCGCTTCGAACGCCCGGCCCGCCCGAAGGACGCGACCATCGTCGCGGTCGTGATGGTGTGCCTGGTGGCCTCCGTCACGATGATCGGGCACTACACGTTCTACACGTTCGTCGTCCCGTTCCTCACCGGACCGATGGGCGTCGCACCCGGCGACGTCGGCGGCTTGCTGTTCTTCTACGGGATCGCCGGCGCGGTCGGGCTGGTGCTCGCCGGCTCGCTGTTCGGGCCGCGCCCGCAGCTCGGGTTGATCCTCGCGCTGGTGGTCACCGGAGTCGCCGTCGCAGCGCTCGCGGCGTTCGCCGGGCAGCCCGTGATCGCCCTGATCGCGTTCATCGTGTGGGGGCTCGCGTTCGGCGCGCTGCCTCCCCTGCTGCAGACGCGGCTGCTCCACACCTCGTCCGCGGCGTTCCGCGACACCGCGAGCGCGCTGTACACGACGTCGTTCAACATCGGCATCGGTGGCGGCGCTCTGATCGGTGCGATGATCTTCGACCTGGGCGGCCTGATGGTGCTGCCGGTCGTCTACATCGGCCTGCTGGTCGTCGCGCTCGTGCTGGTGCTCGTGATCGGGCGGATGACCAGGAGGCGGCAGCCGGTGGATGCGCCTGCCGAGCCGGAGAGCGTCAGAACAGCGTGACAGGAAGGTCGACGAGCAGGCCGTAGCGGCTGCCGTCGGTGTACGCCACGCCGAACCGGTGCTGGAGGGTGTCGTCGAGCGCCCATTCGAATCCCTGGGACGCGTGACCGTATGCGTCGAGGTGCACGAGGTTCTGCATCCGGTTGCCGTCGGCGGACAGCCGGAGGGTCGCGCCGGGGGCGCCGTCCACGGTGAGCAGGAACGAGTGGCCGGGCGTCGGCGTGATCCGGATGGCGGGCACGGCCACGGATCCGGTGAGGGGCGCGGTCACTGCTGACACGTTGCCGAGCCGGTCGGTCTGCCGCGCGGTGATCGCGAACGCCGGCTGGACGCCGGTGAGCTGATCGGTGGCCCAGGTGCCGTCTGCTGAGGCGGTGACGGTGGCCTGCAGCGTCCCGTGGTCGTAGACGTCGACGGTCGCCCCGGGCTCTGCGGTGCCGGAGACGATGGGTGCGAGGAGCCCGGCGTACGTGTCGGAGCCGGTGTCGGGCTCGTTGAACAGCGGGGCGATGGCCGTGCGGTCGATCGACACGGTGGTGGTCTGCGCGGGGGAGCTGCCGCCCGCCGTCGCCTGGACGAAGCCGAGCGACCAGTCGCCGTCGGTGAGCGAGGACAGATCGAGCGTGAGGCTCCAGGCGCCTGTGCGGTCGGCGGTGGTGTTGCCGACGGAGACCGCGGCGGTGGTGGACGCGGTGCTTGTGCTGGATGCGGTGGAGAGCGGCGATGCGGTGGCCGGTGTCGCGGAGACGACGATGCGCGCATCCGGTGCTGCGGTGCCGGAGGCGGCGAGGGTGGCGGCGTTGGTCTCGGTCTGCTGGGCGGGGG